>RFZH01000278.1 GCA_009920815.1 Paracoccaceae bacterium | reverse complement strand
CGGTATGACGACACAACGGAAATCCCCATTTTCGCCATGATTTTCAACAGACCTTGGTCGATCGCTTCGCGATAGCGACGTACCGCATTGGTCAACGGACCATCCAGCAAACCACGATCGATACGATCGGCAAGGCTATCTTCGGCCAGATACGCGTTCACAACCGTCGCACCACAGCCGATCAGAACGGCGAAATAATGCGGGTCGATACATTCCGCGGACCGCACGTTCAACGAACAGAATGTGCGCAAACCGCGACGTGTCAAATGGCTGTGGACCGCCGAGGTTGCCAAGATCATTGGCATCGCCACCTTGTCCGCACCCGACATATGATCGGTCAAAACGATGTGACCCGCGCCAGAGCGCACCGCATCTTCGGCTTCGGCGCGGATGCGGGCCAATTCGGTTTGCAGCGCGTTAGCGTCGCCAGACACAGGGAAGGTACAGTCGATTTCAACCATATCTGCGTTGAATTGTTTGACCATCTCGTCCCATTGGGAATTTGCCACAAAGGGGCTGTCCAAAACAAAAATTTCGGTTTGCGAACTGTCTTCGTCCAACACGTTTTTGAGGTTACCAAAACGTGTTTTCAACGACATCACGCGATATTCACGCAAACTGTCGATGGGTGGGTTGGTGACTTGGCTAAAGTTTTGGCGGAAATAATGGCTAAGTGGGCGATATTTCTTGGACAAAACCGCCGATGGGGTATCGTCGCCCATAGAGGCCAAAGTTTCTTTGCCATCCTCTGCCATTGGGGCCAGAATTTGTTCCAGCTCTTCGATGCTATAGCCTGCCGCGATTTGGCGCTGACGCAGTTCTGCGCCTGTAAACATTGGTTTTTCTTCGATCTTTGATAGGACTTCGTCCAATTCGTTGATCTTACCGACCCATTCGCCAAAAGGCTGGGATGCTGCCAGTTTATCCTTGATTGCGGTGTCGTGGTACAGCTTACCTTCGGCCATATCGACGGCCAACAATTGACCTGGGCCAAGCGCGCCTTTTTCACGAACAGAGGCTTCGTCTGTCGGAACCATGCCAACCTCGGAACCCGCGATCAACAAACCGTCGCCTGAAATGACATAGCGCATTGGGCGCAGACCGTTACGGTCCAGACCCGCACAGACCCAACGACCGTCCGTCATTGCCAAAGCCGCAGGGCCATCCCAAGGTTCCATGACCGAGTTACAATAGGAATACATATCGACCCAAGGCTGTGGCAGTTCTTTTGCCTGCTTGGACCAGCTTTCAGGAACCAACATGGTTTTCGCCATTGGCGCGTTACGGCCCGCACGGACCAAAACTTCGAAAACGGCATCCAACGCAGCCGAGTCAGAAGACCCCCCTGGTATGATTGGTTTGATATCTTCGGCCATATCGCCAAAGGTGCCGCTTGCCATGCGAATTTCATGGCTTTTCATCCAGTTGACATTGCCTTTAAGCGTGTTGATTTCCCCGTTGTGCGCCAACATGCGGAACGGTTGTGCCAGCCACCATTGTGGGAACGTGTTGGTGGAATAGCGTTGGTGATAAATCGCAAACGCCGATTCAAAACGGTCGTCCATCAGATCGGGATAGAACACAGCGACCTGTTCGGCCAACATCATGCCTTTGTAAATGATCGACCGGCATGACAACGACGCCAGATACAAACCACTGATACCCGCTGCTGTTGCCGCTTTTTCGATGCGGCGACGGATCACGTATAGTTCGCGTTCAAATGTTTCTTCGTCCACGCCCTTGGAATTTGAAATCAGGATTTGTTCAATCTCGGGACGGGTTGCGTTGGCTTTGTCGCCCAAGCAATCGATATCAACGGGAACGTGGCGCCAGCCATAGATGTAATAGCCCATGCGCAAAACTTCGGTTTCCACGATGGTACGGCACCGTTCTTGCGCACCGAAATCGGTACGCGGCAGGAATACCTGACCGACCGCGATCAATTCGTTTTTGCGGGGTTCGTGACCTGTGCGACGAATTTGGTCATAGAAAAACGGAACAGGGATTTGCACATGGATGCCCGCGCCATCACCGGTTTTGCCATCGGCGTCAACCGCGCCACGGTGCCAAACCGCCTTTAGCGCTTTGATCCCGTTTTCAACAACTTTGCGGCTGGGTTTACCGTCGATTGAAACGACCAAGCCAACACCACAAGACGCATGTTCGTCTTCTTCGCGGTACAGGCTGTTTTCGGCCATCCATTGGCGCTTTGCTTCTTCGGCTGCGACCCAGTTTTCATCATAGTGTATCATTTTACATCTCCTGCGGTGCGGGGCACCAAGGTAAACAATCTGTTAATTCGGTTGGTCAGCGGGTCTGTCCCATTAACCTTTTCGGTCCGTCGGACGTCGGTGCAAAATACCGACGTAATACCGACGTG
>RFZH01000277.1 GCA_009920815.1 Paracoccaceae bacterium | reverse complement strand
AAAAATTGGGATCTTTCAACTGTTGTTAAAAGAGAGGGAAAACAAGGCTAGTGTTGAAAGACCCCAAGGCACGTAGGAATTAGATACGATGAGAACAGATAAACATTTCTTGTTGATTGTTCCTAGTTAATCTTATGTAAGGTTTTGTTAATCTTTGACATTGATCTCTGGCTCTAAGATCGGTGCTCGGACGGAATCCATCCTCGATACAGAGGATGTTCGGCTGTGATCGGCAAGGCCACGGGATGTCCGGTGCGCGCAGAATGATAAACGGCCGTGACAAATTCGATTGACCGCCGCGCATCTGTCAGATCCACACAACGTGTCTGTTTTCCCATCAAAGCGTTATAAATTTCGAACGAAAGACCGGTTTGGCCTTGGTGTTTTGCGCGCGTGTGTTCCACGATTTCATCCACCCGCGCTTGGTCTTGGGGCGCACGGGCCCAAAAGGACCAAGTGTCTTCGGCGGGGGTATAGGGTTGGGTGCCACTTTCGGCGGTGAGCCCATTAAAGCAAAAGCGCAGGCGCGTGGTATCGGTTGCAGCACCCAGGGTTACAGAGCTGGTCACAACCGCACCGTTTTCCATCGTAATCGCGAGCGCGGCGCAGTCTTCGACTTCAATCGGATTCACACGTGTATCGAGCGCCGCATAGACCGACTTTACAGGTCCCAAAACAAAACTAATCAGATCGTGCATGTGGATCGAATGTCCCAAAATTGCCCCACCTTGTTCGCCAGACCATGTGCCGCGCCAGTCCACAGCATAATAGGCTGCGTCGCGGTTCCAATGCGTTTCGATAGATGCAACATAGGGTTTTCCTGCGATCCCTGCATCCTGCAACGCAATCAGTTGGGAGAAACCAGTACCGAACCGATATTGAAATACCGGAAAAACCATTTTTCCCGTCGTTTTGGAAATTTCTATCAGGGCGTCCACCTCGGCCACGCTATTGCAAAGTGGTTTTTCACAGGTGACATGCTTTCCAGAGAGAAGAGCGCGTTTGGTGAAGTCAAAATGCAAAAAGGGCGGTAGGCAGATATCGATCAAATCGATCTCGGGATCATCAAGGACGGCTTGAAAATCGGTTTCGCAACGGGTCGCGCTGTCGGGGGGTAAAAAAGCACTGATACGACCATGATTTAAATCACAAATAGCGCGCACGTCAAAAAGATCGGGCAGGGCGCAATAGGCATCGTAATGTTTTTGTCCAATCCCTGCGCCAATGATCGCAACTGTTATTTTTTTCATTATGGTTTCCTTATCGCACAAGGATTACGTGATCATTTTGGTCTTGGTGCTGCGGGTATTTTCGGCCAATGATTGCGCCTCAAGGGCAAGGCGCATTGTGGTAAATGTGTGGCTTTGCGAAACTGCCGTTTCGCTACGATCTTGGACATCGGCGACAAGGCGCGGAAAATAGGGTAGCCCAGCGTCACGCCCATCGATGCGTGAATTTTCCTCGTGATTGACCAGATAAATTGTATCTGTGACGTGGTCGCGGCCAATATCCGTGTATTTGCGGACCTCAATTGTGCCATCTGTGCCTTGAATAAATAAACGTCCATCGCCCCATGTGGGCAATCCATCAGGCGTAAACCAATCTACGCGGATATAACCATGCGCATGATTAGACCGCAGTCCCATTTCTCCAAAATCTTGGAACTCCGGATATTCTGCCATGGTCGAGTTTTCAACATATGCATGAGAAATATGCGCGTCATTTGACCCTGTTAGGTACAAGAACTGATCAATCTGATGGCTGCCGATGTCACATAAAATCCCGCCGAAACGTTCGCGTTTGAAAAACCAATCTGGACGCGTACGCAGGTTTTGTTTGTGTGGTCCTAACCCAACGGTTTGAATTACGCGACCAATGGCGCCGCTTTGGACCAGCTCAATCACTTTGGTCATCGCGGGCACTTCGAAGCGTTCAGAGAAATTCACTGTCCAAATGCGGCCTGTTTCCTTTTGCACAGCACAAATTTCGGCGAGCTGTTCCAGAGTTGTGCATCCTGGTTTATCGACCATCACATCTTTACCTGCACGCATTGCCGCGATGGCAAGTTTTGCGCGCTCTGCTGGCACAGCGGCGATTAAAACCATTTTGACGTCTGGGTCATCAAGAATGCCACGCGCATCGGTTGCTTTTTCCAAATGGGGAAAGGTGGTGCGAAATTTTTCTTCGGTGACCGCAGGGCCGTTTGTCCAATAGGCATTTGCAAAACATCCTTGTGACGTCATGTTTCCAAGCATGCCAAAGATATGGCCGTGATCTATTCCGAGAATGCCAAGTTTGAAGGCCATCTTTTTCCTTTATGTACTTAGTGTAACGTGGCGCTTTTCACGGGCCGCACGTTCAAGCGCCGAAATCAATCGATGCACATGCAG
>RFZH01000276.1 GCA_009920815.1 Paracoccaceae bacterium | reverse complement strand
CGCCCCATCCATTGACACGCCCTTGCCATTGCTTTCCATCTCAAGCTGTTGAAAATACGCAGGTAATCGGGACAAGCGTTGATCATAGGGCAACACCGCACGGGTGGCGTAATCACAGACCTGGTTATGCCAAATCCCGACCAAGGCCAACAAAACGGGCAGGTTTTGATCAAACTCGGCCGTGCAGAAATGACGATCCATGGATTGGGCGCCGCGCAGGAATGCGTCGAAATTATCGGGTCCAATCGCGACCATCAGCGACAGGCCAATCGGCCCCCACATAGAATATCGCCCACCGACCCAATCGGCAAAGCCAAAGACGCGGGATCCATCGATGCCAAAGGCGGCGGTTTTTTCGGCCGAGGTGGACAGAGCCGCGAATTGGGTTGCGGGGGTGGTTTGGATGCCACGATCACAAGCGTGGTTTCTGGGTTCAAATCGCGCAGCGTATCGGCGATATGTGCGCCATCGACATTTGATACGAAATGACACCGCGGCCCATCGTGAAACGGCGCAAGTGCCAATGTCGCCATCGCCGGCCCAAGGTCAGAGCCACCAATACCGATATTGACCACATCTGTGATCTGACCACCCTGCCCCCGATATGCGCCCGAGCGCACATCATTGGCGAATTCGCGCATGCGGGCCAAGGTTGAAAGCACCTCCTCCATCACGTTTTCGCCGTCAACGGTGATCGCATCACCATCCAAATTGCGCAATGCGGTGTGCAATACGGCACGGCCTTCGGTATCGTTAATTTTCGCACCACCGAACATGGCGTCGCGTTTTTGCGCAACTTCGCGTGAGATGGCCAGCTCTAAAAGTGCGGATTTGGCATCTTGGTCGATATTGGTCTTTGAATAATCGAATAGCATATCACCAAAGCGTGCTGAAAATGTGGCTGCACGCTGTGGGTCAGCATCGAACAAAGACATAATTGATCGCGTCGAGACCGAGCTTTGAAGTGATTTTAGGTGATTAAACATTTTGTCCTCGTGATCTTAATCAAGATTGCGAATTAACCAAGCGGGTGAAAGCCAGCCATCAAATTGGCATGCAACATTTTTCTAAATTGGCAACGCATAGGTTAGCCGTGGTCGCGTCCGTAAATCATGGCGCCCAATGCACCGTTGCACCTCTTAAAACGGCTTTAATGGGGGCTTCGTAGGGATCCAACATCAGCGCCTTTTCTAGCGCGGCACGTTTTTCGTCGCCAAAGATAACCACATGTTTATTCAACGCCCCAGCCAAAGCATACGCAGCCAAAGTGATGCGCGGCTCCGGTGCACCTGGGGCACGCATCGCCACCAACAAAGGCGCATCATCAGACAGGGCCAATTCTAAATTGTCCGCACCGGGAAAGATTGACGCGGTGTGCATATCGGCACCCATACCCAAAACCACAACGGTCAAAGGACACCGTGTTTCATATTGGCCGATCAAGGATGGCAGCCCCTCTTCCGGTGTGTCAAACGGGGCGTACATGGATAAATATCCCGCAGCCGACGCACGATCGATCAGCAAGCGTTCTTTGATCAATTTGGTATTAGAACGATCAGATGTTTCAGGCACCCAGCGTTCATCTGACAACGACACATCCACGCGCGACCAATCGACATCCGCAGCGCACAGGTCATCGAAAATCGGACCTGGTGTGGTTCCGCCAGGCACAACAAGCGTTGCACGGTCGTCATGATGCAGGGCGTTGTTCAACTCATCGGCCAATTGGCTGGCCAAATCCATGGCCAACAGATCGCGATCGGGATATTCGACGAAATTTATCAACGCACATCCCTCCATTTACGACCATCACGATGCATCAAGGCAAGCGCATCATCAGGTCCCATGGATCCGCTTTCATAGGTCTTGGGCACGTCATGGCGGGCCTCCCAGCCTTGAATGATCGGGTCAGTCCATGCCCATGCTGCTTCGACTTCGTCGCCGCGCATGAACAGGGTTTGGTTGCCACGGATTACATCCATGATCAAACGCTCATAGGCATCTGGCACATCCTCTGCGTCTGGCCCTAATGCCTCGGCGAAAGACATGTCGAGCGGCACATCAATCAAACGCATACCGCCCGGTCCAGGTTCTTTGATTGTCACATCCATTGTGATGCCTTCGTCAGGTTGCAAACGGATGATCAACGCATTGCGATGGCTTCCTGCTTCGGGGCCAAAGATTGAATGCGGCGTTTCCTTAAAGACAACTGCGATTTCGGAACTGCGCGACCGCATGCGTTTACCTGTGCGCAAATAGAACGGAGTGCCCGCCCATCGCCAGTTCGCAATATGTGTTTTTAGGGCAATAAAGCTTTCGGTACGGGACCGCGGGTTTTCGACCGCCGTGCGATAATCTGGCTGATCGCCAACCGCTTCGTATTGGCCCCGCACGATATGAT
>RFZH01000275.1 GCA_009920815.1 Paracoccaceae bacterium | reverse complement strand
GCGTTGCAATGTTGTCAACACGCCTGTCACCTCAAAGTTATTGGCCGCTTGCCAGTCTGCCATGGATGCGCGCGTTCCCCGACCAAATGCGCCGTCGATGGTGCTGTTGTAGAAACCGGCCCATTTTAGCATGACTTGCAGCTGTTTTTTCTCTTCAATGCTTAGCGCAGCTTCGGTTTCGCGGGCCTCGCGCGGGGTTTCATCGGCTGCAATGACCTCAGGCTCACTTATTGGTTCGCTCTCTGGTTTGGTATCGTTGCTTACGTTAGAGGTGTCTGATGTCGGCTCAGGTGAGGGCAATAGGGTTACATCATTGGACAGGTTGGATGGCCAGATTTTTTGCCGATAATTTGATCCAGTTGACAAAAAGCTGTCGCGCGGAATGGCTCCAGCAGACAAAAGCAGATCTAGCGTTTCTTGTGCCAGCTGTTCGGTATAGGGCCCCATTGCAATCGCGTACCAACCTGGCTGCGCTTCGATTTGAACCCAACGCGTTTGCGCCAGCGCGCTCAATGGTAAAAAAACTAATAATAATAAAACTGACAGACGCTTCATAATTCCCCCAAGCGATTCATTTTTGTTTAACACCCCGCGTTCTAACCTGCATGTTTCCTAAATTCTACTCTTCTGCGCGTTTTTCCTAAAAAACAGAGAGAAAGTTGCCATTTGTTGGGTGGCTTACATTGACCCTTGTACGGGCTTTGCCGTATGAGAGGTCAAATTTTCCTGACGCAAGGGTGCCCGAAAATGGCGATTGAGAAACCTAAATCTTTTCAAGAGATTATCCTAAGGCTGCAAACCTATTGGGCGGCAAAGGGATGTGCGATTCTTCAGCCTTACGACATGGAGGTTGGTGCAGGAACGTTTCATCCTGCAACGACGCTGCGCGCGCTTGGGACAAATGCCTGGGCTGCGGCCTATGTTCAACCATCGCGTCGTCCCACCGATGGGCGCTATGGGGAAAACCCGAACCGCCTGCAGCATTACTATCAGTACCAAGTCTTGATCAAGCCAAGCCCACCTGATCTGCAAGAGCTATACCTTGGATCTTTGGAGGCAATCGGCATTGACATGGAAATGCATGATATTCGCTTCGTCGAGGACGATTGGGAAAGTCCAACCTTGGGCGCGTGGGGCCTCGGCTGGGAGGTCTGGTGCGACGGGATGGAAGTGTCCCAATTTACCTATTTCCAACAGGTTGGCGGCCATGATTGTGTACCAGTGTCTGGTGAATTGACCTATGGTTTGGAACGCTTGGCGATGTATGTATTGGGCGTCGATCATGTTATGGACATGCCATTCAACGATCCAAAATCCCCCATCGCATTAAAATATGGTGATGTCTTCAAGCAAACCGAAGAAGAATATGCGCGTTGGAATTTTGATGTTGCCAACACCGAAGTCTTGCTGCGCCATTTCGAGGAAGCCGAGGCCGAATGTGAAGCGATCCTCGCCCAAGAACATTTGGATCCCAAAACAGGTAAGCGCATTATCATGGCGCATCCCGCCTATGATCAATGCATCAAAGCGAGCCACATGTTCAACCTGTTGGACGCGCGTGGCGTGATTTCCGTGACTGAACGCCAAGCCTATATTGGCCGTGTCCGCGCGTTGGCGAAAAAATGTGCTGATGCCTTTGTGCAAACATCGGCCGGAGGGTATGTCGCATGACCGGTAAGCTTCTTACACTGATGATTGTTGTCTGTTCGTTACTGGCGGGCGCTGCCATGTATTATTTTCAGGTTTACGGCTATTATTTTGATGTACCAGAGGACCAACATCAGGTCAGCCTGACATCTGTGAACTCTGGCAACCCTGAGGTCATTGAAACGCGTAATTTTACCGGCATTGATGCCGACAGCTCGCCAATCCGCTATCGAGCATGTTTTGAAACAGATGTGTCTATCGGTATGCTGACCGAGACCTATGTCGTTTTGGAAAAAGCTGAGCCGCGTTTGGCTCCTAAGTGGTTTGAGTGTTTCGACGCAAAAGAAATCGGTCAAGACCTTGAGGCCGGCACTGCGGTCGCTTTTATGGGGACGCGCAATCTGAGATATGGAATTGACCGGATTGTTGCCATTTATCCTGATGGTCGCGGGTACGCGTGGCACCAAGTTAACAAATGCGGCGAAAAACAATACGACGGCAGCCCCGTTGATCCAACTTGCCCAAAAGGGGACCAATAATGCCCGATCTTTTGATTGAACTGTTTTCCGAGGAAATCCCGGCCCGTATGCAGTTGCGCGCGGCAGAGGATTTGAAAAAACGCATCACCGATGGGTTGGTCGAGGTCGGCATCACCTATGCAGGGGCCGCCGCATTTTCGACCCCGCGGCGTTTGACCTTGACCTTGCAAGGGGTTTTGTCCGAAAGCCCGACCTTGAAAGAAGAACGCAAAGGTCCGCGTGTTGATGCGCC
>RFZH01000274.1 GCA_009920815.1 Paracoccaceae bacterium | reverse complement strand
GCAACTGGCGGCGTGAAACGCGGTTCTGTTGTAACTGTTGAAGTTACTGCAATCGAAGATGGCGGTATCGAAGTCGAATACGAAGGCATGAAATCATTCATCCGTCGTTCCGACCTGTCCCGTGATCGTGCAGAGCAACGTCCAGAGCGTTTCTCGGTTGGTGACAAGGTTGACGTTCGCGTGACCAACATCGACAGCAAAACACGCAAGCTTGGCGTATCTATCAAAGCGCGTGAAATTGCAGAAGAAAAAGAAGCTGTTGAACAGTACGGTTCATCCGATTCAGGTGCGTCTTTGGGCGACATCTTGGGTGCCGCGCTGAAAGGCGACGATAAGTAATATCAACATCTTGTTGATTTAAGGACGGCCCCTGTGCATCGCGCGGGGGCTTTTCGATTCGCGGTTATGAACATGGCGATGCAAATTTGTCAGTGTTACCTGTCAAAAACATTGCATTCCTTAATGTCAGGCGTGTTTTAACACGCAAAAATTGTACAGTTGCACGAAAATAGAGGTTTTTGGTGCACAAAGTGTTTTGCGTGAGCGGCAAGTTTCCTATAGTTTGACTTTAAAGTGGTTTGGAGGAGCTAAGGAAAATGATCCGTTCTGAATTGATTCAAAAAATTGCCGACGATAATCCGCACCTGTTCCAACGTGACGTTGAACGTATCGTCGCGACGATATTTGATGAAATTACAGATGCCTTGGCAAATGGCGATCGGGTTGAGCTGCGCGGCTTTGGTGCGTTTTCTGTAAAAAGACGTGATGCGCGCGTTGGCCGTAACCCCCGGACCGGTGAATCGGTTTCGGTTGAGGCAAAAGCAGTTCCGTTTTTCAAAACTGGTAAATTACTGCGCGACCGATTGAACGGACGGGCGTAATCAATGCGTTATATTCGCTATGTGTTCATGGCCAGTTTGGCCATCGTATTGGTGACGGTTGCGCTTGCCAATCGAACTGTGACCGAATTGAACCTTTTACCGACTGAATTGGCGGGTCTGATTGGGTTTAATTTATCGATAGCGACCCCCGTTTTTGTTGTGTTTTTTGTAGGCACGACATTTGGTGTTTTGATTGGGTTTGTGTGGGAATGGCTGCGCGAATATAAACACCGCGCCGAAGTCACCCGCAAATCGCGTGAATTGCGTCGTGCCGAACGCGAAATTAGCAAGCTAAAATCTGAAAAGTACAAGGACAAGGATGAGGTTCTTGCGCTTTTGGATGAACCTGCAACATGATCAATGACTAACGAAATTCGATTTAAAATATGCGGCCTGACATCGGAACAGGCTGTTTTCGATGTAGCCAATGCAGGCGCACATTATATCGGGTTGAATTTTTTCCCCAAATCACCGCGCTATGCTGCACCTGATTTAGCGCGTGATCTGTCCCTTGCGACGCCAATCGGGGTTGCTAAGGTTGGTCTGTTTGTTGATGCAGATGATACAACATTAGACCATATCATTGATCATGTCCCTTTGGACATGATCCAATTACATGGATCAGAAACACCCCACCGTGTGCGTGAGGTAAAGAACCGCTATGGTCTGCCGGTGATCAAGGCTTTGGGCATTTCTGCTGCGGACGACCTTGCCAAGATTGAACTGTTTAACGCAGTCGCAGATCAGATTTTGGTTGATGCCAAGCCACCAAAAGATGCGGTCCTACCTGGTGGCAATGGATTGTCGTTTGATTGGACATTGATCGCAGGGCGGCGGTGGCCGATCCCATGGCTTTTGGCAGGGGGATTAACGCCTGAAAACGCGGCGCTCGCGGTCGAAATGACTGGTGCGCGTCAATTGGATGTGTCCTCTGGTGTTGAATCAGCGCCTGGTATTAAAGACGTGGAAAAAATTCGTGCCTTTATCGCCGCAGTAAACGGCTGATCCCTTTACCTAAGCCGCACAAGCGGTTACTAAATTTCAAAATGATTTTGGCGGAGAACCACGATGGCAAACGACCTCTTCAATAGTTTTATGACAGGTCCCGATGAAAAGGGCCGCTTTGGTCAATTCGGGGGCCGCTTTGTGTCTGAAACCTTGATGCCTTTGATCTTGGAATTGGAAGAGCAATATGAAAAAGCCAAGACAGACGACAGCTTTTGGTCAGAAATGCATGACCTATGGACCCACTATGTTGGTCGTCCAAGCCCGTTGTATTTTGCGGAGCGCCTAACCGATCACTTAGGTGGCGCTAAAATCTATCTAAAACGCGATGAGCTGAACCATACAGGTGCGCATAAAATCAACAACGTGTTGGGGCAAATCATTTTGGCCCGCCGTATGGGGAAAACGCGTATCATTGCGGAAACAGGTGCGGGCCAACATGGGGTCGCAACTGCAACTGTTTGTGCAAAATTCGGTTTGAAATGCGTGGTCTATATGGGCGCACATGACGTCGAACGCCAGGCTCCGAACGTGTTTCGTATG
>RFZH01000273.1 GCA_009920815.1 Paracoccaceae bacterium | reverse complement strand
GACATCAACAGGTTCATCATATGTGCCGATCCATCGACAATGGCGGCGTCCACCACGGTGCCCCTGCCCGTTTTCATGGCGTGGATAAGCCCCGACAAAACGCCCGCAATTAAATACAGCGCCCCACCCCCGATATCACCGACCAAAGTGGCCGGGGTCTGGGGGATATCCTCTGGTAAGCCCGCGTAATGCAATGCCCCAGAAAGAGAAATATAATTCAGATCATGACCGGCGACACGCGCCAAAGGTCCGGTTTGTCCCCACCCTGTCATTCGTCCGTAAACAAGAAACGGGTTTTCCGCCAACATCTCTTCAGGTCCAAGCCCCAGCTTTTCCATGACACCGGGGCGAAATCCTTCGATAATCGCATCGGCCTTGGCCACCAAGTTCTTGGCGATTTCGATGTCGTTGGGATGTTTCAAATTCAACGCTATGGATCGTTTGCCCGCATCCAACGGGCTTTGTGCCGATTTTGCAGGCGAATGATTTTCATCGCGGCGATGAACCACAATCACCTGCGCCCCCAGTTCGGTAAACATGCGCCCCGCAAATGGCGCGGGGCCTAATGCTTCGAATTCGACGATGGTAATCCCATGCAGCATGATATCGTCCTTTTTTGACCAAACCTATTCACATTTGACAGATGCGCAAGCAACGACACCATGATTTTCAAGTGACCTTCCGTCATCAGTTGCTAGGTTTTCCAAAAAAAAGAGCAGCACAATGAAAAAAGTGAACCGCGCAGAGACGCCCGCCGAGAAAATTGCAAAAGGCGAGTTTATTTTATCAACCGCAGAGAATTTAGCACGTCGCGATGGTTTGGACGCGCTATCGATGAATGCGTTGTGTGCCGCCTGTGGTGTCGCCAAAGGAACTTTGTATTTATATTTCAAAACGCGGCACGAAATCCTTGCTGCGCTTTTTTTAAAAACAATGGGCGAATGGGGGCGACGGCTTGGCGCGCGGGTCGCCCATGGGCCGGAGTATGCAGCATTTTGTCAGGCTTATGCCGAGACGTTAAAGCAAGACACACTGTTAATTGCATTGATGCATCATGCACATCAAAACTTTGACCATGGTCTGCCCGATGAAACGTATCAAGAAACGCTCAGTTCTTTTCAGCGTCTGTTGGAAAAACAGGCAGATATTTTTTGTGATGTTTTATCTGTTGATAATGAAACAGCATCGCAAATGGTCTGGGCTTTTTACACTGCGGCCTTGGGTGCGGGCCATTTCATGTCGCCTGCAAAGAAATTGGCAAGCTTACCCAAGGAATTGGGACAATTTCGTGATGCGCTTAGCTTTGACACACTGTTTTTGAATGTTGTCGCGCAGATCAAACGTTCCTCATAAGGTCTGTTTCCTTAACGGCTCGTGCAATTAGCTTGACAGCTGGTGTCGCGGCGGGTTGACTGTAAACAGCGTGACAAGTGGGGAAAGCAGCGTGACACTATTCCAGCCTAACTCAAACGGCCTGTGTCAAAATGTAGCTTGCTATAAAACCTGTTGCGATTCAAAAACTGGTAATATAACCTTACCAATACAGCGACCCATAGAATGGTCGCACCCCGGAGATGCAAACAGTGAGGAGTAATTGCATGGAACGTCGTAAGTTTTTAAAAGGTGCCGCCCTAGGCGCGGGTGCTGTAGCCCTAGCTACACCAGCCGTATCGCAAGGCACACGCACAATGACCATCGTATCAACATGGCCACGTGACTTCCCAGGTTTGGGTATTTCTGCACAGCGCTTTGCACAGCGCGTCATCGAAATCTCAAACGGTGCGATTCAAACCGAATATTTCGCCGCAGGCGAACGCGTCGGCGCATTCGATTCGTTTGACGAAGTGTCATCAGGCAACGCAAACGCGTACATTGGTGCGGACTACTATTGGACTGGTAAACACCCAGGTTTTGCGTATTTCACATCTGTTCCGTTTGGCATGTCCACACAAGAATGGAACGCATGGATCAAATTCGGTGGCGGCCAAGAGCTGTGGAACGAATTGTCAGCGGAATTTGGAACAGTGAAATTGCCAGTTGGCTCAACTGGGACCCAAGCGGGTGGCTGGTTCAACAAAGAGATGGAAAGCCCAGACGACTTTAAAGGTCTGAAAATGCGTATGCCAGGCCTTGGTGGTCAGGTTATCACCAAAATGGGTGCGTCTTCTGTGTCACTGCCTGGTGGCCAAATCTATGAAAACCTTGTTTCTGGCGCGATCGAAGCGACCGAATGGGTGGGTCCATACAACGACTACTTCATGAAGTTCTACGAAGCCTCCAAATACTACTACACCGGTGGTATGCATGAGCCAGGCGGCGGTTTGGCGCTGGGCATCAACGCATCTTGGTGGGGATCGTTGTCCGACTGGGAACGCGCAGTGATTACAGCAGCAGCCTATGAAGAGCATGCAGCGTCACATGACGAAGCAA
>RFZH01000272.1 GCA_009920815.1 Paracoccaceae bacterium | reverse complement strand
TTGATAAGTGTTGGGTGGCGCACCAAAAATGGCGCCATGCCAAGCCCCGTCGAATTACCAACCCCCAATCGGCGCGCAAGGCTTGGGTCAAGAGGAACCGCATTATTGCCACCCCGCACCTTTGCCAAATGGTTTACAATATCAACTGTAAACCAGCGAATTAACCAAACTGACAACATTTCTGCTTGGAATGGTGCGGCCAATTCTGGACGGTCGCTAACCTGTCCGTAATCTATGGCGCCAAATTTACCCGAGCCATATACAGCAGTGGTGCGCATCAAATAACCAACGTCATCCAATTCACTAACGCTAGGTTGCTGGCCCGTTTTTAACGCATCAATCACCGATGCAAACAAGCGGACTGACCGATTTGCACGAGATAGAGTCAATTCGCGTTGTGTGACACGCCCTGCCTCTTGCAAGGGCACATTGCGTGATAATCGATCGATATCATCGCCCGATACGTCACCGTCGACCAAGCTAAACGTGGCATCCCATGCAGTCGCAATCACCCGATCAGATCGCATTTCATCAGGCAAATCATGTGCAAAGGCGACCAAAGAATACGTGCGATCCGGCCCGATGGCCCGATACACCGCATGGCCAACACCTTTTTCGTCAACACTCCAAACAGATCTGTCAAATTTCCAATTCTCACGCGCCACACGACGCAAAAGAATACGTAAGAACGACAACCGCATCGGATGCGCCGACCCCATGCGCGCAAGGCGCATGACTTGATCTGCAGGGCGTCTATATGGTGCAAGTGGATCCATTTTTACCCCTTTGGCCCAAAGCTTTCGGCAAAGAACCGATACCAGTTATTCCCCATAATGCCTGCGATATCGCCCTCTGATAGACCCGTCGATCGCAGGCCCTGCGTAATTGCACCAAAATCACGATTATCTTGGAACCAATCGGGCATCGGCGGAAACCCTGGTTTCGCAGCGCTGCCTTCGCCGTAATCTATTTCTTTGGTCCAGCGACCGACACGCATCCATTCGACGATGCTGTCAGGTTGATCTTGGCATAAATCAGTGCCTATTCCAACGTTTTGCGGCCCCATAAGGTCGGCAGTCCGGGCAATCATATCACAAAATGATTGCAAGGTGCAGTCACTGCCATTTTGCAAATGATGGGGATAGATCGAAAACCCTAACATACCACCGGTGTCGCCCAATGCCCGCAAGACGGTATCGGACTTGTTACGCAACGCTGGGTGCCATGTGTGCGGATTGGCGTGGGTTATGGCAATGGGGCGTGATGAATGTTCAATCGCCTCAAGCGTGGATCGTTCGCCAGAATGGCTCATATCCACAACCAATCCAACGCGGTTCATTTCCGCCACCACTTGGCGGCCCATGCGGGTCAGGCCGGTATCGTCATCCTCATAACACCCAGTCGCCAGCAACGATTGATTGTTATAGGTCAGCTGCATAAACCGCAGGCCCAGCGTGTGCAGAATTTCAATCAATCCAATATCATCCTCGATACAGGACGGGTTTTGAGACCCAAAGAATATTGCCGTGCGACCCGTTTCACGCGCCCGATCAATATCGGCGGCAGTGCGGCCTTGCATGATCAGGTCGGGGAATTGTTCAAACCAACGGTTCCATTTTTCGATATTCAGAACGGTTTCGCGAAAGGTTTCGTGATACGTGATCGTGACATGCACCGCATCAACGCCACCTTCGCGCATTTGGCGAAACACTTTTTCCGACCAATTTGCATATTGCAAACCATCGATGATTGGTTGTTGCATTGTTTGATCCCTGTGCCGTTTGTCACAGGCTAACCCGACTTTTGTCCTGTGCAAACCCTGTTTGCGACGTAAATGCGACGGATCATGCCTTGCGCAGGCGGTCCAATATCGCGCGCGTGGCATATCCGTCGGCAATCAGCCCCGCGTCACGTTGCCATGATATCAACGCCGCACGGCTATTGCGGCCCCACAGACCATCTGTGCCTTGGGTATCATGGCCCACTTTGGTCAAGCGTTTCTGAACCTCGCGCAATTCGCGCGGGCCAAGCGGTTCTGGCGGGTTTCCCCATTCTATGGCAAAGCGATCACGCCCCGCGATCCGATCCGCCAGCTGTATGATGGCAAGCCCATAGAATGGTGATCTGTTGTATTCGTAAATCGCCCCCGCCTCTGGCCCAAACAAGATGACAGGCCCATGCGATCCCGCAGGTGCATAGCCCCAATATAGGTCATCGGACAGGGTGGCCGTATCAACGCCCATTCGTGCCCATTCTGACAAGGTGCGTTTTTCCGAAATATCTAATGTGGAATAATCAAAATCAGGCTCTAACTTGGCAAAAATGAGGGGGACGTTCGTTTTACGCCATCCCGATTTCGCCAAATAATGCGCCGTCGAACACAGCGCATCGATTGGCGATTTCGCCCAGATATTGGCGGGGGATGTGCGATCAAACGACACCGCATAATCGCGATAGGTGGTTGGCATAAATTGCGTGTGCCCCATCGCA
>RFZH01000271.1 GCA_009920815.1 Paracoccaceae bacterium | reverse complement strand
GACGATGCGCCTGAGGCACCTGCTGGTGATCCGGCGGATACAATGCCCGAGCAAGACACGCAGGTTGATGCAAAGCCCAAAGCAAAACGCAGTCGCAGCCGCAAAAAAACGGTTGTCGCCGCGGATGCCGTCGCAGAAACTGCTGATGCAATCGAAGTCGACGCTCCTGTGGTAGCCGATTTGGAACCACAGGCAGAGGCGGCAAAACCGAAACGGACCCGCGTGCGAAAAGCTAAAAAAGATGCGGACGTAGAGGCGAGCGGTGCGTCAACCGACACAGACGACAGCGTAACGAAAAAGCCCGTGAAAAAACGCGCGCCGCGTAAGACAAAGGCCGAGAAAGAAGCGGAAGCCACTGCATCTGAGCCAGTAGTTGTTGAGGTTGCGAAACCGACTGAGGCGGCGCCAATTTCGCAGGCACCCAGCGAGCCGGTGTCCAATAGCGTTCCCGTGGAACCCGTGGCGACAGAAAATGCACCTGAAAAGGCAGATGACCCGGCAAAACCACGCCGCCGTGGTTGGTGGTCCTTAGGTCGCTAAGAATTATAAACCCGCCCTTTGAGGCGGGTTTTTTTCAAGGGCTTTGCCCTCTTGGCCTTTGGCCAATTCACCCAGGATATTTTGCGGACAGAAAATTCTAAAAGGTTGGGCGCATTTTCTGTCTAAAAATATCCAAATGCCAACAGAGTTTATTTTGCGCGTATGATGTATTTGGTTGCATCATTTGTTAATTTCTCAGCGCTTACAAAAATATGCCCTGTCTGTTTGCAAAAATGCGGAATGTCGATGATCGCTACTGGGTCGTCGGCCAAGATATGGACCTCATCGCCAGAGACGCAGGCATTTAAATGCTTACGTAGCTTTAGGACGGGAAGTGGGCATAAAAGGCCAAGAGCATCGATTTCATATATCATAAGAATGGTTTAATGTGGCGTTTTGACCGTGTCCACACAGTTGTGAACAATGGTGAGGTGACGAGGTTGAAAAAATCACATAAAAGCGTTTTATGTTTGGAATCGATCTATTTGATGCAGGCCTTTTGCCCGCAATGTTTGTCGCGCTTTTTGCGGGGCTTATTTCGTTTTTAAGTCCCTGCGTCTTGCCGATTGTACCGCCATACTTGGCGTATATGAGTGGCGTAAGCCTGGGGGATCTTAATTCCGGGCGCGCGCGCGCCTCGGCTGTTTTGCCGGCCTTATTTTTTGTTCTGGGACTGTCGACAGTTTTTTTAATCATGGGCTTTGCCGCGTCGGCAATAGGGGCGTTGTTTTTAACAAATCAGGTGATTTTTAATTCCATCGCTGCGATAGTTGTCATGATTTTTGGGGCGCATTTTGTCGGGATATATCGCATTGGCTTTCTGGATCAGGAAAAGCGTTTGGATGCAGGCGATAGGGGCGGGTCGGCTTTCGGTGCCTATGTTTTGGGGCTGGCATTTGCATTTGGATGGACGCCGTGTATTGGCCCGCAATTGGGCGCAATTCTGAGCCTTGCCGCGTCCGAAGGATCCGTATCACGTGGTACGCTTTTGTTAGCGGTCTACGCACTGGGTTTGGGGATTCCATTTTTATTAGTTGCTGCGTTTTTGTCACGTTTGGGCGGTGTATTGGGATGGATGAAGCGGCACATGGAACAGATTGAAAAGGTCATGGGCCTTTTGCTTTGGACCATTGGTTTGCTCATGTTAACAGGTGGGTTTGCATCGATGTCTTTTTGGTTGTTGGAAAAATTCCCATCTCTTGGCAGCTTGGGCTAGCCAAACCGGGCGATTGCCGCGATACTTGGGCAAACAGAGCATGGTGTTTGCATGAGCTTTCACAAAACAGTCAGGCGACGCAAGGTATTTTATATTCCTGGGTTTGATCCATTTCCGCCGCGACGCTACCGCGAACTGTACCGTAGTGAGGCAAAAAAACAGGCAGATTTTGGTGGATATAGCATATCACAAGAGATACTCGAGGTTGAGGATGGTTTTGGGTGGCGCGTGACGGGGCAGATCGATGATGTCACTTGTGTGAGCGACATCGAGGTTTTGGTATGGTCTGACATCGTAAAATCGACAATGTCAGGCGGAATACTTTCAACTTATCTCCATATGATACGCACCGCATGGATTTATCTGTCGACCGGCACCCTGTGGGATATCGTGCAATTGCGCAAAGGACCTGTGATTGCGGCGTTGTATCCAATTGGGTTTCTGTGCCTACAGTTCTTGCTGGCCTTGGGTGCTGTTTGGGCATTGCAATTTATTTTATCGCCAATTCTGGGGTGGGGATCTTATGTGGCCTTTGCCGGCATTTGGCCAATTTTATCTGCTTTTCGACGGTGGGACGGAAAAATATTTGCGTATTATTTGATGCAAGATTATGCCCATTCTGCGCAGGCGTATGGCGCATATCCCTGCAGTTTGCGTGAACGCTTGTCGCAGTTTTCTGATCGTGTTGAACAGGCAATCAATGACGAAAATTGGGATGAAATCTTGGTCGTTGGTCATTCCTCTGGTGCCCATTTGGGGACGAC
>RFZH01000028.1 GCA_009920815.1 Paracoccaceae bacterium | reverse complement strand
CACCGCAGCCAAGGCACCGATGGGGTCATTTACAATCGCTTCCCATTGCAAAAGCGCGGCGGGGCGTTTGGCCAGCTTTGCCTGACGCAACAGCGGTGCGATGACCGTGGGGCCGGTCACGATCATGATGCCGCCAAACACGGTGGCAGACGCCCACCCTAACCCCGCCACATAATGCAGCGCCAATGTGGATAAAAGCCACCCGACGGGCGCACCGATCAACACCAAACGATAAACACCGGTTGCGGCGCCACTTAGGCTTTGCCGATTCAGCGTCAGCCCCCCTTCGAACAAGATGACGGCGACGGCAATTGATATTAACGGCCCCATGAGCGTGCCAAGATCGCGCATCGGGTCCAAAATCCCCGACACAGGACCCGCGATGATGCCTGCGGCCAACATTAACACGATTGCAGGGATCTGCATCCGCCACGCGACCCATTGCGCCCCTACCCCCAAAACGCCAACAATCGCCAGCGCCGATACGGGATCTAGCCCAGTTTCTATTGTCATATTTTCGCATCCCTACGATAAAACTAAGACGATCCTAACAATTCGTCATATTGTTGCAAAGCAAAGCGGTCGGTCATGCCTGCGATGTAATCACACACAATCCGCGCCAGTTCAGTTTCGTTTTTGACGTCAGCCACGTCCTTGCGCCATTGTTTGGGCAATAAATCGGGTCTTTGCATGAACAGCGGGAACAATTCCTTGACCTTGCGCGTGACGTCCTTGCGCACCACCACCACAGATGCCGCCCGATACATGCGCACAAACAAAAATTTGCGAATAACCTTTAGATCCTGCCACAACCCATCGGAAAACCGCACCATCGGGCGTCCTGCGTCGCGTATTTCCTGGGCCGTTTGTGGATCAAGATCAGCCAAATTCTTGCGCGCGACCGCCATCACGTCATCAACCAAAATCCCAAAAAACCGACGAAGCGCTTCGTGTCGGCGGCGGTAATAATTCAAATCGGGGTATTTTTCATCTACGGCAGATCGTGATTGTTATAGGCAATATCATCGGCAAGTGCGGCGACTTGTGCCTCTGCGCTGGCATAAGTGTGTAGTTCCAAATCGTGCCGCGCGTTGTATTCGGCCAATGCATAGGGCAATGCGCCGGTCACGGGACCGTTATGCTTTGCGATACCTTCCAAGGTTTCCCATGTCAGGTTAAGCCCATCAAAGTCGGCGTAATGGCGTTCCAGATTGGTGACGATTTTGACAGCTTGGGCATTGTGATCAAATCCGCCATAGGGCTCCATAAGTTCATTTAACGCATCTTCGCCCGTGTGACCAAAAGGCGTGTGGCCCAGATCATGCGCAAGTGCGACCGCCTCGGTCAGTTCTTCGTTCAAGCCAAGCACACCTGCAATGGTGCGCGCCACTTGGGCCACTTCGATCGAATGGGTCAAACGGGTGCGGAAATAATCACCTTCGTGTTCCACGAAGACTTGGGTTTTATGCTTTAGGCGTCGAAAAGCACTGCAATGGATGATGCGATCACGATCACGCTGAAAACAGGACCGAAAGGTGGAAATGCTCTCATCAAACAACCGCCCGCGGCTTTGTTCGGGACGGGACGCAAAAATTGCCTGCATTGCTCTGCCTTTCTTGTCGTTTTTTATTTACCATCCTATATAATAGGAAACGCAGCACTGTGAAAGCACAGTTCTAGAGTCAGGAGCGGTCAGACATGCAAATCCCCCCCAAGGTCACCCAACGCGCCTTTGATCGTTTGTCCGAAATCGGCGCCGCGCAAAAAGGCCAAGGCCTGCGTATCGCGGTTGAAGGCGGCGGATGTTCAGGGTTTCAATATGACATCAAGCTGGATACACCCGCACCGGATGATCTGGTGTTGACCGGCGGCGGCGAAACCGTGATGATTGACACAGCTTCGCTGCCGTTTTTGGAAAATGCGGTGATAGATTTCACCGACGAATTAATCGGCGCGCGTTTTGTCATCGACAATCCAAACGCCAGCAGTTCGTGCGGCTGAACATGTGTCAGCAATAAGCGGGACGTCAGCGTTGCAAGCAGGCGGATCAAAAACAGAAACACCGCATATGGCAGGATTGGCCAAAACATTGGTGCATGAAAACCAGTGCCGGTGGTAAATAAATAGATCCCCGTGCCAAGACATAATGCCATGTTTGGCCAAAATACCATGCCAAAGGGATTTCGTTCGTGCCGGTACACTTGGGGCGAAAGCACAATTGACGTGGCGCCGCAAAATGTCCCAGCAAAGACATATAGATAACCGATCCGTGCCTCGGGCATGGCATCCAAGAACATCGCCGCCACGCCAATCACACCTGCGGCCATTGCGCCCCAAACGCTTGGCCGAATAGGATTGCCATGCAGCACACGCCCGACAATCGCCGCCATAAAGGGCATCGTCGATCCTGCGACAAACGCTTCGGCCAACGAAATAGTGGTCAGCGCAAAAATGTATAAAATCGTTGTACTCAGGCTAAAGAATGACCGTACCGCCATTAAGGTCGGGACTGAGGTGCGCAAAACAGGCCCCTGTTTCATAAGCCGACCTACCGTTAACGACAAAAGCGCAGCAAATCCGCCGCCATAAAACATAACAATAAGGGGATTGTTCATCGTGGCTGCATATTTGGCCAAGGCGTCGGTCGTGGATTGCAAAACTGTGGAAAGCAGTGCCAAAGAAATGCCAAGCTGATACGATGAATTAAAAGGTGCCGGACATTGAAAGCTCATCATAATTTAACCACGCGAACAATACTCCACACCGTAAAAACGCAAATTGCCAGACATCAGAAAACCACAAAAGCCACAGGACGTGTCAAACGTAAAAATAGTCATCAATGGAACTGGCTTAGGGTCCGGCGTTACAAGCAATGGAAAGAGGCTAATACAAGTTGCATCCAATGAGACGAAAAAATCATTCGCATTTTCAAAAAGATAATTTTAAGCTTAAACGAAAGAAGGGCGCCCCATGCAGGACACCCTGTTTCTGTGTGCAAAAAAATTCTTAGTTAAATTGAACCGAGAAATCAGTTCGGGCGAAATTTGCAAAAAAGCTTCCGAAATAGGGGCTGCTTTTTTCAGCAAAGGATACGGCATCATATACATCGTCTGGCAAATCAACGGTCATTCGCTGAAGTTTATGGTCATCCGCGTAACGCCGATCGATACCTAAGAGTGTTTCTGAAAGCGTTCGCAGCGGCGAGGTCTGATAACGCGTGGTATGAACCGCAACATTTTCAAACGAATTAAACCCATGAAACGCGGGGCCACCTTGTAGCTGTGTGTACCAATCACACATGAAATATTCATGATAATCATCCATCGCGTCAGGACATTCAGACCAAATGGCAGAGGCGCGATGTGCAACGATCCAGTCCTGCCATTCTTGTGGAACAACGGCACCCGCAAACTTTAACGAAATGCAGACCTCTGCCAATAGGTCAGCGTTTTTTTCAAGCATCGCCAAAATGCCTACATAATGCAGGGATTCAACCGCGCGATCAGAGACATGTGGATCGTGACGGCCATATTCCGATAGGTAAAAAATGATATGCGTCAGCTCATATGCCGCCTTTTTGTTTGGCAAGGCAAAGGTTGGCGAATGATTGATAAATCGGTGCAACCGATCATTCAAACCAGGATCGATAACTGGTGCGGCGCCCACGCGGGCCAACAAGCGACAGGCCTCGGCACGTTGCAAATCAGACAGTTCTGATTGGACCAAGTCATGATCTACAATCCATTGTCCCATTTTTTTCGCCTGATCTCCGCCTAGGCCCAACGCCTCAAGGTCCAGTGCGATGGAAAATAGGAACCGATAATACTGAGGAAAAAATTCTAATTTGCCCTGTAGGTCTTGGTAATACTCAGCATAAGTTTCCAACGCGGCTGATCCTACGCGCTGACCTGATGTTTCCAAAACATTCAAAAGCTCAGCGTTTTCCTTTAACCAAAAAACGTTGTCTTTATCGCGACGGCCATGTGCAAAACAATCCAAAACTGCCGCTAAACGCGTGTCGTGGTCCAGGCGGCGATGGGGCGGATTTAGGGCAATCACATTTGACATGGGAAACCTCGTCGTGGAGTTGGATGGAAAGTCACCGCACGCGGTGCAAGGAACAGAGGGTGACTTTCCAATCTGGGTCTAAGGGTCGGCCGAAGAAACGACCGTGGGTGGGGCTTACGACCCAGATGAATACAGGCCAGTTAATTCGCCGTATTTGATAACATTGCTCATTGTTGGTGCAGAGCCGGATGAATGTAGCGCGACGTTTTCGCCGTCGATTGTCACACCGCGCATCGTTGGCGCAGAGCCAGATGAATGCAGAGCGACGTTTTCACCGTCGAACATAGACGCAGAAGGCGCGGTTGTCGGGTGTGTCAACGGGGTGATCATTTGTTTCAGTGCAAGCATTTTAACCTCCTAAGTTGTATGACTTAATAATTACTCGTTTAGGTTGTATTGCAAGTTACTTTTTCTACCTATGGTTATATTTTCACACAAACACTCACCCAAAGATTGAATAACCCATTGAATTTAAACGGTTTGAAACGTCAGAAAAAAATTCGAATTGCCTGATGAAATTGACTAACCTAGGGGACACAGGGGGCGAAAACAGCGCTAACTGGACGAATCAAGATCGGTTTGCTTGCTTGCATCACCCCCACAAACGGGGATAAAACCAAACCACACCAGCAAGGAACCGTCAGATGAAAATCGCTACGTTTAACATTAATGGGATCAAAGCACGGATCGAGGCATTGCCCAACTGGTTAGATGAGGCGCAGCCCGACGTCGTTCTGTTGCAAGAGATCAAATCAGTTGACGAAGCCTTTCCCCGCGAAATCTTTGAAGAGCGTGGATACAGTGTCGAAACCCATGGTCAAAAATCTTTCAACGGGGTTGCGATCCTTTCAAAGCTCCCGCTTGAGGATGTGACCCGCGGTCTGCCCGGCGATGATAGCGACGAACAAGCCCGCTGGATCGAGGCGACAGTGGTGGGAAAACAGGCGATCCGCATCTGTGGCCTGTACCTGCCCAATGGCAACCCTGCCCCTGGGCCAAAATATGATTATAAACTGGCATGGATGGAACGGCTCTATCATCGGGCCAAGGCCTTGATGGAGGATGAAACGCCTGCCCTCATGGCAGGTGACTATAATATCATCCCCCAAGCCGAAGATGCCGCACGTCCGGACGCATGGACCACAGACGCGCTTTTTCGCCCAGAAAGCCGCGCGGCATTTCGCAAGATCTTAAACCTTGGCTTTACCGAAGCATTTCGTGCCCGCGTGCGCGGCGGTGGCCATTACAGTTTTTGGGATTATCAAGCAGGTGCATGGAATCGCAACGACGGGATACGGATCGACCATTTCCTTTTGACGCCGTCTTGTGCGGATATGATGGTGGACTGTCAGATCGACAAGGATGTGCGTGCGGGGGAAAAACCATCAGATCATGTGCCTGTGTGGATCGAATTAGACAATTAAACCGCTTTGGTTATGTCGTAATTATAGACCCAATCAAATTGGCGTACCAATGATGCGGGCATAATCGTTGACGCGACACGCAAAGCCGTGTGTGCGCCAAACCGCAGAGGACCAAAGGCCAGATGATATTTCCAAGCATTGCGATTGGCGGCTGCAACAACCCGTTGCACGCGCGGCAATCGCAGCGCTTGATAGGCGCCAAAGGCGGCCGCAGCATCATCGTATTTGGCAAGAGTGGCGGCCAAAGCCCATGCATCTTCGATCGCTTGAACCGCGCCTTGTGCCATAAATGGCAAAGTGGGATGCGCTGCATCCCCCATCATGACAATACGGTTGCGCCACCATTGCGACGCAACGGGATGCCGAAACAGCCCCCATTTATGAACCGTGTCCAAACCCGCCAAAACATCTGCGATCGGGCCTGAGAAATCTGCAAACATATGACGCACCACACTTGGGTCATCAGGCACATTCCAGCCATCTTGTGCCCATTTGGCCTGTTCTTGGACCATGACCACGTTTAAGATGTCGCCACCGCGCAACGGATAGCTGACAATATGGCGATGCGGGCCCATGTGAACCCATGCTGCGTTCGGATGGTTGATCCGATTTGGCACCAAGGCGCGCCATGCCACTTGACCTGTAAAGGGGGGCTCTTGGCTCTGGCCCAAAATATGGGCGCGGGTTTTTGAATGAATACCGTCAGCGCCAATCAAAAGGTCGCTGTTTAATGAACCCTTAGTTGTTTCCACGTCACCACGATCATTGATGATGTGTTCAACACGGCACCCAAGCATTACCGAAATGCCATGGGCGTCACAGGCCTGTTTCAGGGTTTGGATCAAATCTGCGCGATGAAAGAACCGATACCCGATTGCATACCCAAAGCGGTTCAGATCAAGATGCGCGACGGGTTTACCCGCCTGATAATCACGCAAACTTACCGCCCCACCACGCACCGAGACGGCGTCAAGCGCGGGACCAAGCCCCAGCGCATCCAACACACAAAATCCATTCGGGCTGATTTGGATGCCAGCGCCGACATCTTGTAAGGCGTCGGTCTGTTCGATCACCCGAACGTCAAAACCAAAGTGGTTCAGCGCGAGCGCCGCAGTAAGCCCGCCAATCCCCGCGCCAATGATCGTTATCTGTTTGGCTGCCATGCAAAACAAAAGGCCAAGGAAACATCCTTGGCCAAATCCTTAATCGTCGCGATGCACTTTTTCTCGGCGCTCGTGCTTTTCTTGCGCTTCGAGTGTCATGGTCGCAATCGGACGTGCATCCAAACGCTTTAGCGAAATAGGATCACCTGTCATTTCACAATAGCCATATTCGCCATTTTCGATCCGACGAAGTGCGGCGTCGATCTTGGAAACCAGTTTACGTTGACGATCACGGGTGCGCAATTCTAGCGCGCGGTCCGTTTCTTCGCTGGCGCGGTCTGTAATGTCAGGGATGTTACGGGTGTTCCCTTGCAGACCTTCGATTGTTTCTTTGCTATCAACTAAAAGATCATTTTTCCATGCAATCAATTTGCGACGAAAATACTCGAGCTGGCGATCGTTCATAAACGGTTCGTCTTCGGCCGGAACATAGTCGTCAGGAATGTTGAGCGATTTGTTCATTGCTTCCCCCTCATGCAGGTCAAACTCGGACATGCATTATTCCTCCAATAGTCTTTGCGGATAATATCCGTGCCCCGCACCTACCCCATTGACCAAGCCTTGTCACTAGCTAAAGAGGCGGATTGCAGTTATTTAATGAACTCGGTAAGGTCCGGCCAACTTAACAAACAAGGGAATACCGATGAAATTCACAGGCACTTCGGATTATGTCGCCCCACATGACCTGACCTTGGCGGTCAATGCTGCGCTGACCTTGGAACGCCCTCTTTTGATCAAGGGCGAACCAGGCACAGGAAAAACCGAATTGGCCAAACAGGTGGCCAAGGGTTTGGGAATCACTTTGATCGAATGGAACATCAAATCCACGACCAAAGCCCAACAGGGCCTGTATGAATACGATGCAGTGTCGCGTTTGCGCGACAGTCAATTGGGCGATGAACGGGTCCACGATGTGTCCAATTATATCCGCAAAGGCAAGCTATGGCAGGCCTTTGATGCGGATGAAAAAGTGGTGCTTTTGATCGATGAAATCGACAAGGCCGATATCGAATTTCCAAACGATCTATTGCAAGAATTAGATAAGATGGAATTCCACGTTTATGAGACGGGCGAAACCATCCGTGCGGTCAATCGCCCTATGGTCATCATCACATCTAACAACGAAAAAGAATTACCGGATGCGTTTTTGCGCCGTTGCTTTTTCCACTATATCCAGTTTCCCGATGCTGAGACACTGCAACAGATTGTGCGTGTCCATTTCCCGGACATCAAAGAACGCATCCTGACAACCGCGCTGACGCAGTTCTTTGAAATCCGCGAACAACCTGGTTTGAAAAAGAAACCATCGACGTCAGAAGTGTTAGATTGGCTAAAATTAATTCTGGCCGAAGACCTGTCGCCCGAAGACCTAAGACGCGACGGCAACAGTCTTTTACCAAAGCTTCATGGGGCGTTGTTAAAGAACGAACAAGACGTCCAATTGTTCGAACGCTTGGCCTTTATGTCGCGCAGCGGTCGATAGATCAAAATAACACTGGTTCGAAAAACTTATTTTTGACGCTGAAATAATCGGCTAGTGTCCAAGAGCGGTCACATTTTGGCCCCAATGCCCCCATAGCGTGTTTCCAAATGAGCATGCCGTGTTTTTGGTATTGGAGTGCGTGATTTTGTATTTTGCAATGCATGCTTTGTGGTCTGAACTTTTGGAAACCTAGTGCGATTATGATGAAAAAATTACTGCTCCCATTTTGCATCATGCTAAACGCATGTGTTCCTCCGTTTCCCGTCGCCCCCCCCGACGACGTTATCGGTCTCAAACAAAGACTTGGCGACAGATTTTTTGGATCTGACGTTTCAGCTTGAAACGGGTAAGGCGTTGCCGGTGTTCACCCGATTTGAGGGCCCGATATCCGTTGCCATACACGGCCGTATCCCAGCCCCCTTGCCCGCGGAATTAAACCGGTTGATCAACCGACTGCGCTCTGAAGCGGACATAGACATTTTTCAAACGACATCAAAAACCGCAAACATCAACATCCACGCCATTTCACGCCAAGACATTAAATCCACATTTCCGACCGCGGCCTGTTTTGTTGCGCCAAATGTGACATCATTGGGTGAATCCAAGCGCCTGCGCAAAACCGAAGTAACCAGCTGGAGCCGTCAAACAACACGATCGCTCGTTTCAATTTTTCTGCCATCAGATGCGGCGCCACAGGAAATTCGCGATTGTCTGCACGAAGAATTTGCACAGTCATTGGCGCCGCTAAACGACATGTACCGTCTGCCCAATTCGGTGTTTAACGACGACAACATCCACAACATATTGACAACCTTTGATACGACTGTTTTGAAAATTGCCTATGCGCCAGAATTGCGCAGCGGCATGACCCGCCAAGAGGTCGCCGCGCGGCTGCCGTCTTTGTTATCCCGCCTAAACCCACGCGGTGATCAGATACCTGCGCGCAACGCAGTGCCCACATCACGGGCATGGAATATGGCAATTTCTCAGGCGCTTGGACCTGGCACAGCCGCCCAAGACCGCCCAAGTGCCGCCCGCCGCGCCATATCACTTGCGCGCGAGGCAAATTACAACGACCATCTCTGGGCTTTAGCTATTTTGCGATGGGGCGCGTCATACAACACAATGCCCCCCAAACCGCGCTAGATATGTTTCAGATTGCACATAACATTTTTGTGAATGCGCCCAAGGCAGAACTTTATGCCGCGCATACTGCAACACAGCTTGCCGCGCACAACATCGCGGTCGGTCAGGGTGAAAAAGCCCTTCTCATATTGGCGCCTTACTTGGACGTCGCTTATGATAATGAAAATGCATCGCTGTTATCGACACTGATGCTGTTGCGTGCCGAGGCGCTGGAACTGACCGGACGCGCGTCCGAAGCGCGCAAAGTACGTCTGGACAGTTTGACGTGGGCGCGTTACGGGTTTGGATCAGAAAACTATCTCAGATCCAAATTGCGGGAAATCAATGCTTTGAACCCGCTTAACCGAAAAAATGGATAAGCAATGTACATTATTATCGGATTGATCGGTGCTTTTATTGGCGCGCGGACAGCAAAGAAACACAAAGGCAACAAGATCGACATGTTGCAATACGCCGTTGGTTTTGGAATTTTATTTGGCGTATTAGGGCTTATGGGAACAATCGTGTTCCACCGCACCTTTTTATAAGCCATGTTCCTGCCGTTTTTTGATAGCCTGCGCAAAACCGGAGTGCCCGTATCACTCAGGGAATATTTGGGCTTTCTAGAGGCGCTGGATTACGGGCTTGCGACCTATGACATCGAGGCGTTTTATTACCTCGGGCGGATCATCATGGTCAAAGACGAACGTCATCTAGATCGCTATGACCGCGCATTTTCAAACACATTCAAAGGGCTTGAAAGCATTTCACTTGACCAAGTGCTTGAGGCAGTAAACCTGCCTGCCGAATGGTTGGAAAAGCTGGCCGAAAAACATCTAAGCGCAGAAGAAATGGCCGAGATCAAATCCCTCGGCGGGTTTGATAAATTGATGGAAACCCTCAAAGATCGCCTGCGCGAACAAAAGGGCCGTCATCAAGGCGGCAATAAATGGGTTGGCACGGCAGGGACATCCCCCTTTGGGGCGTATGGCTATAACCCCGAAGGCGTGCGCATCGGCCAAGACAAAAGCCGTCATCAACGTGCGGTGAAAGTCTGGGACAAACGCGATTTCAAAAACCTTGATGACAATATCGAGCTGGGCACGCGCAATATCAAAGTGGCCCTGAAACGTCTGCGCCGCTGGGCGCGCGACGGGGCCGAGCATGAATTGGACATCGACAATACCATCCGTGCCACCGCCGAACATGGTTATCTTGACGTGCAAACCCGTCCCGAACGGCGCAACGCAGTTAAGGTTTTGTTATTTTTAGATGTCGGTGGATCAATGGATCCCTATATCAAAATGGTCGAAGAACTCTTTTCTGCCGCCCGCAGCGAATTCAAGCATATGGAATATTTTTATTTCCACAATTGCCTTTACGAAGGCGTTTGGCGCGATAATGCGCGGCGTTGGAACGAACAAATGTCGACCATGGACATTCTCAACACCTATGGGTCCGATTATAAATGTATCTTTGTGGGGGACGCCTCTATGTCGCCCTATGAAATAGCCTATGCCGGGGGTGCCAATGAACATTGGAACGCCGAAGCAGGACAAGTATGGCTTGGCCGTGCCATCGCAAAATGGCCCAACAGCATCTGGTTAAACCCCGTCCAGGAACGGCTGTGGGGCTATACTCCGTCGATCAAGATGATCAAAGACATCTTTGAGAACCGCATGTTCGGACTTACCCTTTCGGGTCTTGAAAGCGCGATGAAGGAACTTGCGCGTTAGGGGCTAGACATGGGCGCAGTGGCACATCATATCTAGGCCATGTTACGTTTCTTACCTTTTCTCTTGGCGATCCTTTACGCTGTGGCAATGTATAAGTTGTCATCGCGTCGCATGATGCGCGAACTTGATCAGAAATCGACCCAATTGGTTGACCCCGCTTTGCGCACTGAAATCAAAAAACTGGCCCGCGCCATGGAGGTCGAGGATATCCCCGTTTTCCTGTATCATATTGAACCTGTAAACGGGCTCGCTGCGCCTGACGGCCGCGTGTTCATAACCAAGGGCTTTTATGACCGGTTTAGACAGGGTCAGGTCAGCGCAGCGGAATTGGCGTCGGTTATTGCACACGAAATCGGCCACGTCGCATTGGGTCATTCCAAACGACGCATGATTGATTTTGGCGGTCAGAACGCCGTGCGCATGGCCCTAGGCGCAATACTATCGCGTTTCATCCCGATGTTTGGCATGGCCGTCGCAAATTTTGTAGCAAATTTGCTGATGGCCAAACTGTCGCGTTCTGATGAGTTCGAAGCAGATGCTTATGCCACCGCGCTTTTGGAAAAAGCGAAGATTGGTGCTCAGGCACAAATTTCAATGTTTGAAAAATTAGATGAATTGACAGGCATAACAAACCGTCCACCTGCGTGGCTTTTAAGCCACCCAGACACCGAAACCCGGATCGACGCGATTAGGTCCAACCTTATCAAATGGCAAAGCTAGCCGCAAACTGGCTGACGTATTTTTCGCCTTCGGCGAGGATATTTTTAGACAGAAAATGAACTGTGCTTGACACAAATACGCAAGGGGTGTGGGGGCAAAGCCCCCACGTTCGTCGGATTGCGCAGCAATTCGAAATTCTTACCCGCGACGACGCCGACGCCGGCCTGCATCATCCCCGCCCCCGGTATTGAAGCTGACATCTGGCAGTTGGACAATGCTGCGCAGATTTCCAAATTCAGCCGTTTTGTGCGGTATCGCATTAGCCGCCACAAAATGTTCTTGGAACTTGGGCGCGATCGCGGTTTCGACTTTTGTGATTTGGCCCACAGTTGCTTCGATCGCGCGGCGCGATCCAATGTTACACAGCGCGATACGCGCGCCCGTCCCCGCGGCATTGCCGGCGGATTGCACTTGTTCCAACGGAACGTCAGGGATCATGCCCAAGACAAGCGCATGCTTTGCCGAAATATGTGCCCCGAACGCACCGGCCAAAACGACGCGATCGACGGACTCGACCTCCATCTCGTCCATCAGCAATCGCGCACCGGCATAGAGCGCAGATTTTGCCAGTTGGATTGCGCGAATATCGCCTTGGGTCACGCTAATCATGGGGCCATCTTGGGCTGTTGCGTCATAAATCACATAAGAATAGGTGCGCCCCTGCGCGATGCAGCGCGCGGTTCCTGTGGCTTCGGGCGAGCCGATCAAACCGCTGTCGTCCATCAGGCCCGCCATGCGCAATTCGGCAACCGCTTCGATAATTCCCGATCCACAGATGCCCGTAATGCCCGATGCTTTGGTGGCCTCTGCAAATCCGTCTTCGTCGGACCAAAGATCGCATCCGATTACACGAAACCGCGGTTCTTTGGTCACGGGATCAATTTCGATGCGCTCAATGGCACCAGGGGCTGCGCGTTGACCGGCACTGATCTGAGCGCCCTCGAACGCGGGCCCTGTGGGGGATGAACATGCCAATACGCGGGTTTTATTGCCCAAAAGCAATTCGGCATTGGTGCCCACGTCCACGATAAGAACCAAATCTTCGGATTTGTTGGGTTCTTCGGATAAGGCAACCGCCGCCGCATCCGCGCCCACATGGCCCGCGATGCACGGCAGGATATAACAACGCGCCGATGCGTTCATCACAGTCAAATCCAACTCAGACGCCGCCATTGACATCGACTGCGACGTGGCCAGGGCAAAGGGCGCCTGCCCCAATTCGACGGGATCCACACCTATTAACAGATGGTGCATGACCGGATTACAGACAAACGTGACCTCAAGCATGAGCTGCGGATCAATCCCGGCCGCCTCTGCGAGATCCTGCATCAAAGTGTTTAATGCATCGCGCACGGCACGGGTCATTTCCTGATCGCCGCCTGCATTCATCATGGAATAGCTCACGCGGCTCATCAAATCTTCGCCAAAGCGGATTTGCGGATTCATGAGCCCTGCGCTTTCAATGACTTCGCCGGTTGTCAAATCGGTTAAATGCGCGGCGATTGTGGTGGACCCCAGATCGATCGCGATGCCGTAAATACCCGCCTCATGCAATCCAGACCAAACGTCCAATACACGCGGAGCGGCGCCCGTGTGGTCATTATAGACCGCAACCGTCACAGCCCAATTGCCTTTGCGCAAGCGGGGTTGTAATTTTCGGATCACAGAGAGATCAGCAACAACGCCCTCAATACCCCATTGTTCCGCCAAGGCGCGCGATAGGCGTTCAAAGTCGCCTGTTGGCACGTGCATATCGGGTTCTTCGACTTCGACAAAATATAGTTTGGTCGCAGGATCCATTTCGATCACACGTGCGCTCGCGGCTTTGCGCACAACTTGTTTGTGCACTTGGCTTTCGGGGGGCACGTCGATGACGATATCGCCTTGTACGGTCGCCTGACATCCCAAGCGGCGTCCAGGTTTCAGACCACGTTTGTCTTGATACCGTTGTTCTACCGCATTCCATTCGGACAATGCATCCGCTTCGACGGTAACGCCGTGTTTTGAAAATTCGCCATAGGACGGCGTGATTTGGCATTTACTGCAAATGCCGCGCCCCCCACAAACGGAATCCAAATCAACACCCAGTTGACGGGCGGCGGTTAGCACAGGTGTTCCAACTGGAAAGCGGCCACGTTTGCCCGATGGCGTAAAGACGATCAAGGGATCTTTTGTCATTCTCGAATCCTACAATCTTATGTGTGTGGGTAACATAGCCATTTCAAAGGGCAACAAAAGGCGTAAGCCGTCATAAAATGATGAAAAGGCGGCAAATTTGCCGCCGTACCCGATCATACGCTGACACGTCATATCGCAGCATGCGCAAATTATCCGCCGTCATTCTCGCTGGATTGGGCCAAATTGTGAAATAAGGGGAACTTTTACCTAATTCCCTCCGTAGTTTTGCCACAAATGACCGTTATTTCAAATTTGACGTATTAAGGGTAGTTGGTATGGAATTAGCACTATTGGGGAACGCAGCCCTGTTTATTTTTGGGTTCATCCTAGAAATGGGATGGCTGACTTTTGGCGATAGCTCAAACGATAACGATCAAAATGACGACACCCAAGACAATACGGATCCTGAAAATGAAATAAACGTCGGGTTTGACCAGACTTTGTTCGGCACCATAGCCGCAGGCGCAGATACCAATGATCAAATCACTGCAGAGCCAAAAGATGGCGCTGTAGCGCTGTTTGGGCATGGCGGTGACGATATTATCACAGGTGGTGACCTGAACGATTGGCTTGAGGGCGATGCAGGAAATGACGTGATCATCGCAAACAGCGGCAATGATACTGTTTTCGGCGGTACAGGGGCAGATACGCTGTACGGGCTTGACGGCGCAGATGCGCTTTATGGCGACGCAGGCAACGATATGATCGAGGGTAATCTTGGCGACGACTATCTGTACGGCGATCAGGGCGACGACACCCTATCGGGGGGCGGCGGATTGGATACAATATTTGGTGGTGACGGGAATGACATTCTGACGTCAGATCGCGCGGACAATACCGCCGATTACACCCGCGGAATGGGGGACAAATTAGACGGCGGCACAGGGGATGACCGTTTGATTTTTACCAATAATGATACCGTTCTCGGCGGGGAAGGATCAGATCTGTTTCAAATGGTTACAACAGATGGATCGACCGATATGGCCGTGATCGACGACTTTGATCCTGCTGTAGACAGTCTGGAAATCCATTATACCCCACGACAAGATGAAAACGGCAATGATATTGTCCCAACCTTGTCTTATCAAATTATGTCAGACGACAATGTAACCTTGGTCTATTTGGATGGCCAAGCGATTGCGGGCTTGGGCGGCGCAATTACCGACACCTCTGCGATTTCACTGATCGCCAAAAACGATAGCCTCTATGACGGCGTGTCGTCCGTTTAATCAGTAAAGCGAACCTTGCCAATATATCCAAGATTGCGATTGCGCTGTGCAAAGTCGATCCCATAGCCGACAACAAATTCATCGGGAATTTGGAAACCGGTCCAATCCGCCTTAATCGGAACTTCGCGCCGCGAGGGTTTATCCAACAAGGCTATGGTTTTCATACGCGCCGGATTGCGCGATTCTAATAAATGGATGACATGAGAGAGGGTAAAACCCGTATCGACAATATCTTCGACGACCAAGACATCACGACCCTCAATTGCGCCGCGCAAATCCTTGAGTATACGGACCTCGCGAGAGGTTTCCATTCCGTCACCATATGATGACGCCTCTAGAAAATCGACCTCGACAGGAAGATCCAATTCTCGCACCAAATCCGCAATAAACACAAAAGATCCGCGCAATAGACCCACAACGACGAGCTTATTTGTATCTTTGAATTCGGCATGAATTTCACGGCTAAGCTCTTCGATTCTGGCGGCAATTGCCTTGGCCGAAATCATTTCATCAATCACATATGGGCGTTTTGTCATGGCATCCCCTTGATTTTTGCCGCCTAAACCGTCACATCACGGAACACTGTTACGCGAAAAGAGTGCCCATGCCAACACATTCTGAAACCCGTTCCCTGCCCTATTCCGCCCAGCAAATGTACGACTTGGTCGCCGATGTCGCGTCTTATCCAAAATTTTTGCCTTGGTGC
>RFZH01000270.1 GCA_009920815.1 Paracoccaceae bacterium | reverse complement strand
AGCATTGAATTTGCTTACAAACGTTTTCCTGTCTTGGAAACGGCGGGCGTCAAATCGGTTATTCACGGGCCCTTTACCTTTGCCCCGGATGGCAACCCGCTGGTGGGGCCGATCCCGGGTCTGCGCAATTATTGGTCGGCCTGTGGCGTCATGGCGGGCTTTTCCCAAGGGGGCGGCGTGGGTTTGATGTTGGCACAATGGATGATCCACGGCGAAACCGAACGCGACACGTCCGCAATGGATGTTTCACGCTTTGGCGCGGGCTGGATCAATGCGGGCTACACTCTGCCTAAAGTCGTTGAAAATTATCAAACCCGTTTTTCGGTCAGCTATCCGAACGAAGAGCTGCCCGCCGCGCGCCCACTGCGCACCACGCCGATTTACGACACATTCGATAAAATGGGCGCGGTTTGGGGGGCGCAGTTCGGGCTAGAGGTGGCAAATTATTTCGCCCAAGGGGACGAGCCACGGTATGAAACCCCCTCCTTCCGCCGCTCAAACGCGTGGGCGGCAACCAAACGCGAAGTGATGGCCGTGCGCACTGCCGTTGGCATCAACGAAGTTCACAATTTCGGGAAATACCGCGTCAACGGGAAAGACGCGCGCCCCTGGTTGGACCGTATCATGGCCGGTCGCATTCCGAAACAGGGACGCTTGTCTTTGACGCCTATGCTATCGCCAAAGGGTAAATTGATTGGCGATTTCACTGTATCTTGTTTGTCTGAAACAGATTTCCAGTTGACCGCAAGCTATGGTGCGCAAGATTATCACATGCGGTGGTTCTTGCAAAATCTTGACGGGGATGTGCGGGTCGAAAACGTATCTGACCGACTAACGGGTTTTCAAATTGCGGGACCAAAAGCGCGGGACGTTTTGGCGGCCTGCACGCGGTCAGACATTTCCGACATGCGCTTTATGGACGTGCGTCCGATGATTATCGGCATGACGCAATGCACCGTACAACGGGTCAGCTATACAGGGGATCTGGGATATGAAATCTATTGTGACCCGATGGATCAACGCGCTTTGTGGTCAACGCTTTGGACCGCGGGCCAAGAACACGGAATGAAACCTTTTGGCATGCGGGCGATGATGTCGTTGCGGCTGGATAAATTCTTTGGGTCGTGGATGCGGGAATTTTCACCCGACTATACACCGTGCGAAACAGGTATGGATCGGTTTATTGCTTGGGGCAAAAACGCCGATTTCATTGGCCGCGCCGCCGCCGAGGCCGAGCATGCAGCTGGGGCCACACGCCAGTTGGTGAATTTCATCGTCGACGCCGATGACGCCGATGTCGTGGCCTATGAACCGGTTTGGATTGACGGCATGGTTCAAGGGTTTTGCACATCAGGCGGCTATTCACATTACGCAGAGAAATCGGTGGCCTATGCCCTGATCCCGCGCGCTTTGGTCAAAGACGGCCTGAGCGTTGAAATCGAGATTTTAGGCAAAATGCACAAAGCAGTATTGGTTTCACAACCGCTTTTTGATGGTGACGGCGCGCGCATGCGCGGATAAAACAGGGGTATGATCCAACCACCCGTCATCATATTGCTTGCGGCTGGGTCCTCATCGCGGATGCGCGGCGGGGATAAACAGCTTGAATTGGTGTCGGGTGAACCATTGTTACGGCGATTGGCAAAGTGTGCGCTTTCGACAGAGGCAAGTGTATGCGTGGCCCTGCCCGCATCAGACCATCCGCGATGCGGGGTTATTTCCGATCTAGGGGTGACGCAAATCTATGTGCCTGATGCAGACCAAGGCATGGGGGTGTCAATTTCTAGATCGACACAGGCTGTTCTAAATCGTGATCCCTCGGCAATTATGTTTTGCCCAACCGATATGCCAGAGTTGACCAAAGATCATTTCCTGACCCTCATTGACGCATGGACAAAGGCACCTGAACACATTGCACAAGCTATTGATTCAACCGGTCAACCGGGTCACCCGGTGATTTTCCCAAAAGATTATTTTGATGCTCTGCGCAGGCTTAATGGAGACAAAGGCGCCAAGTCTGTGATGGCTGGACAAGAAATCACATCCGTTCAATTCAAAGACAACGGTCCCAGCGTCGACCTTGATACACCCGAAGCCTGGCGTGATTGGCGTTTAGGATCACAGGTGTCCTAATCAACGCAAAATTGCGCGCAATTGGACAACGTTTTCAGAACTCAGATCTGCAACGTTCCTTGACAGTGGCGCCACGGTTTCATCAAGGATCCGCTGCTTTGCATGCGAGTTACCTTGCAAAGACACGCCATAGCTGGCGCTGGTATAACCCGTTCCGCTCCAAAGACCGTCAATCAAAAGAATTTCGTGCTGAGCACAGGTAATGACATAGCGGTCAGATTTCGCTTCGACAAAGCGAATACCACGATAAGAATGTACCAAATCAGCTGCACGCACAAAGGCTTCGGACGATGGCAAATTGTCGGTTCCCTGCAATAGAACCAATTGGCTTGCCGCAACACAGATATCCTGCGCCGGCAAAAATCGTCCCAACGAATGTGCCGTTAT
>RFZH01000269.1 GCA_009920815.1 Paracoccaceae bacterium | reverse complement strand
CATGATAAGACGACCGCGTAAGCGGCGTGGCAGAGACCATCAGGAACCCTTTTCCATACGCGGATTTTTCATAGGATGCGAATTCATCAGGATGCACAAAGCGGTCCACTGCATGATGTTTCGGCGTCGGTTGCAAGTATTGACCGATCGTAAGGAAATCGACATCAGCCGCGCGCATATCATCCATAATCTGCATGACCGCTTGACGGGTTTCACCAAGCCCAACCATGATACCAGATTTTGTAAACATCGATGGATCCAGTTCTTTCACGCGTTGCAACAATCGCAAAGAATGGAAATAACGCGCTCCTGGACGCACTTCGGGGTAAAGCCCCGGTACAGTTTCAAGGTTGTGGTTGAACACGTCGGGCTTTGCCTCGACGACCCGTTCCAGAACAGAATTGTCGCATTTTAGGAAATCAGGTGTCAAAATCTCAATCGTAGTTTGGGGACTACGATGGCGCACAGCGCGGATAGTTTGGGCAAAGTGCTCTGCACCGCCATCATCCAAGTCATCGCGATCAACCGAGGTAATAACCACATGGCTGAGCCCCAATTTTGCAACCGCATCAGCCACGCGCCCCGGTTCAAAAACATCAAGTGCATCAGGGCGCCCGGTCGCAACGTTGCAAAACGTACAACCACGGGTACAGATTTCCCCCATGATCATCATTGTTGCGTGCCCTTGGCTCCAACACTCACCGACATTTGGGCAACCCGCCTCTTCACAGACAGTAACCAACTTATTGTCGCGCATAATATCCCGCGTTTTTTTATAACCTTCACTGACGGGGGCTTTTACGCGGATCCAATCAGGCTTGCGCGGCTGTGCATTATCGGGGCGATGCGCCTTTTCGGGATGGCGTTCTTGGGGGATATTCAGATCACGCACTTTAATCTTCCTATTGCTGTTCGCGGGTCTTTTAACATACTTCTGACGAAACGTAAGGAAATTCGTTCTGAAATCCGCTATGTAATAATTGCATAGCGCGGATCAAATCACCGACCGGCACTCTCTAATAATCGACTGACCGACCTCTTGCAAAATCTCGGCCAAGAAGACAAACCAATCCTCGCACGGGGTTGTTGAGCGCCGAACCAACACGATCTGACGCATCGGTTCTTGGCCGCTGAAACGCCGCAAAGAAAGTCCTTCGACAGAAAACTGTTCTGCGCGCGCTGCCAGCTCTGGGATTAAGGTGACGCCAAAACCGGTCGCAACCAATCGCGTCAACGTCGCCATAGAAGATGCGCCCATGTCGATTTGTGGGTGTGACCGCGTGCGCCCACAAATTTGCAAAGCCTGATCCGTCAGACAATTACCCGCCTCAAGCAGCATGAGCTGTCCGGTGGCTAACTCATCAGGGATCAAGGGATCTGCAAATTGAGATAATCGCAGATCCGTTCCCGCCAACATGAACCTGTCATCGAACAGATGTTCGGCAACAAGATCTTCACCAGAAAACGGCAAGGCCATAACTGCGGCATCCAATTCTCCAGAGCGCAGCCGGGCCTCAAGTATATCTGTCTTTGCCTCATGAACATGAACATCCAACGCCAAATCCCGCGCCCGTAACTGTGCCAATGCCTGTGGCAACAGATAGGGGGCAATCGTTGGAATAACACCCAGCGCCAAACGTCCCCCCACTTTGCCATGCCAACGTGCAGCATCCTCAAGAGATTGCGACGCCTTCAGCACAACACGGCAGTGATCCAAAATCACGCGCCCAAACGGGGTCAAGACGATATCTCGGGCTTGTCGTTCAACCAGCTGGCCGCCAAGACGCGCTTCCATTTCTTTGATTTGCAAGGACAACGCGGGCTGGCTGACGTGAACCATCTCGGCCGCACGACCAAAATTTCGCTGGTCTGCCAAGGTTTTGAAATAGTGCATCTGGCGCAATGTAATATTCATAAGTGTTTCTAATCACAAAAGAACACACTACGCAATAAACCTTATCCGATTTGACCGCCACCTGCCCCGTGAACGATATGATAATGACGTTTCAGCCGTTGCAACGCGATCCGCAAGACAATTTTTCCCGATCGCGCAGACCAGCCCATCGCGGATTCACTTCGTTCAATTCCTTCGTTCAAACAGCAGCTGCGTACCGCAATATCGGCCAAACCGGGCCCTAGATCCTGAACGGCGTGCTTAAAACGCATCAGGGCCAATGCATCGTGTGCCAGATCCACGGGATCAAATTGGGAGATTAGGAATTTTTCAAAATTGTCCTCTATTGCGCTCTGACAACCAGAAAGAACAAAATCTTCGTTTAGCCTGCGCCCCGCCAAAACTAGATCACGCGACAAAAACGGCACACCGTTTGTGCCCTTACGACGAGACAGAGTGTCCAATGCATTCTCACCGCGCACTGGAATTGCATCGGACATGGCGGCACTTGTACTCTCTTCGCGGCCCGCCTGCCATAAAGCTGGTTGATCGGGTTTGACATGTACGTATTGGGTGATACGACCTTTGTGCTGCGCGCGCAGTTCGCCACGCGACACCAATACCAGCGCGACGTCGCGCGAAATGCTTGCTAATTTG
>RFZH01000268.1 GCA_009920815.1 Paracoccaceae bacterium | reverse complement strand
ATGAAAATCGGAATGTCCGGTCCGATTGCTTTGCGGACGCTCACGCCTTCCTCGGCCACAGCAACGCAGAATTTCCTGACACCCTCTTGGGCCAATGCGCGCGCCACTGTTGAAGAACCTAGACCATAGGCGTTTGCTTTGACCACAGCCGCTGTTTCACATGATGTCATAGCGTTCAATGCGCGCCAATTGGCACGGATCGCGGTCAAATCAATCGTCAGCGTCGCAGTGGTCATATATGCTTTTTGACAGGGTTGGGCGCAAGGTCAAGGGGTTTTAAGGATTTTCAAGATCACAGATGAAATGCGCGCCGCCCATGGGACGTCTTTTGAACCCAAGTTTTAGATAAATCTGTTGCGTCGGTTCATTTTGTAAATCGGCCGCGACAGAAATTTGGGTCATACCGCGGCACAGTGCCCAGTCGCGGATGTGATCCATCATTTTGCGACCATATCCGCGCCCGCGAAATTCGGCGTGAATGTGAAACAGATGGATATTTGCCCGCCACGTGTTGTGATGAAACCCCCCCCCACGGATGGACCAGCGCAAAGGACGTGGAACGCCCATCGGTTTCGCCCAAGAATACCGTGATCCTAGAATCCGCAAGGTGAAAGACGTCCGTCAAGAAATCAACATCGGCAACATATGTATCGCCGTGATGTTCACAGAGCGATGTGATGTTATCGGTGATATCGGGAATGTCATCAGCGGTTGCGGTTCGGATAATGTGGGACATGTTATGGGTAAGCCCGTAAAATGTGTTTTGAAAAATATATTATTAAATAAAACTTCGCCACTTAGCCTTTGGCCAATTCAGCAGCCAATCTAGGCTGAAAAAAGATTTGGCGTTATCTCAATATCGGTCCTCTTGTTGTTGCCAAGGTTTGACAAGATCGCCAAAGCGGGTAAAGCGACCTTCGAAGGCAAGTTCAACTGACCCGATCGGACCATGGCGTTGTTTGCCCAAAATAACTTCGGCTTTGCCGTGAAGACGTTCCATTTCTTCTTGCCACTTGGCCATTTTTTCCAAATCGTGATCGCCAGGTTTTTCGCGTTCTTTGTAATATTCTTCGCGGTAAACGAACATAACCACGTCGGCGTCTTGTTCAATCGAACCCGATTCACGCAGGTCTGACAGCTGCGGACGTTTGTCTTCGCGGTTCTCCACCTGACGCGATAGCTGGGACAGGGCGATGACGGGGATGTTCAATTCCTTGGCAATCGCTTTCATGCCTTGGGTGATTTCCGAGACCTCGTTCACACGGCTGTCTTTGGCCGACGCAGGCCGCACCAATTGGAGATAGTCGATGATCAGCACATCTAAACCATGGGTGCGTTTAAGGCGACGCGCACGCGCGGCAAGTTGCGAAATCGGTAGGGCGGGCGTGTCATCGATATAAAGCGGGCAGCTTTCAAGCGATTTGGCCGCCTCGACAAAACGGCGAAATTCGGCTTCGGTCATGTCGCCTTTGCGAATTTGCTCGGACGGGACTTCGGCGGCCTCGGAGAGGATACGCGCTGCCAATTGTTCGGCGCTCATCTCTAATGAATAGAACCCGACAACACCCCCGTCGATCGTGCCTTCTGTTCCGTCGGGTTTGATGCCACGTTTGAATGCTTTCGCAATATTAAAGGCGATGTTCGTGGCAAGTGATGTTTTTCCCATCGATGGGCGCCCAGCCAGAATAATAAGGTCAGACGGGTGCAAGCCACCCATTTTTTTATCGAGATCTTTTAATCCTGTAGATGTGCCTGCCAATCCACCTTCGCGTTGATAGGCCGCGTTTGCCGTATCTACGGCCGAGGTGACAGCGCGTAAAAATGATTGAAAGCCGCTGTCAGATTGGCCTTCTTCGCCCAATTTATATAGCGCTTGCTCTGCTTGGATAATTTGCTCTTTGGGTTCTTGGTCAACATCGACACTGCGTGCTCGCGATGAAATGTCTTGGCCCAATCTATGGCCAGACGCGCAAGATAAGCGGCGCCGCCTAATTCCTTAAGCCCTTCATCCTGTTGTAAAAACGTGTTCAGCGTAACAGGAGAGGCAAGGTTATTTTTGGCAATCCGTGCGGCAGCCACCTCAAAAATCCGAGCGTGAACAGGTTCGTAGAAATGTTCAGCCTTAATGATCATAGCGACGCGATCATAAATATCGTTGTTCGTAAGAATAGCGCCCAACAGCTGTTGTTCTGCCTCAATCGAATGAGGCATTGTGTCAGGCAATTGGATATCCGCGCCTGTTGGATTGATCGGGGTTATATTGTTCATGTCGCTCTCAAGATTCCTGCCATTGTCTTAGCAAAAACAGAAAGGAAAAGGCAAATTGTATATTCCTGTGGATAACGTGTGGATAAGCATACATATACCACATAAAGGTGTTTGTGGCCAGTTGAATTCAATATGTTGATATGGGGTTGCCCCACAATGGTAGGGTGTGACGCACTTAACGCCAGGTGTTAAACGGGTTTTTGAACAGTGGCGTTTCCTTGATCATCCAAAGACCAAGGAAACGCACAGTCGTTATACGCGGTCTTTGTTGGCCTCTTGCCAT
>RFZH01000267.1 GCA_009920815.1 Paracoccaceae bacterium | reverse complement strand
CAGCGACCGGCTGGTTTTCAAGTGCACCACAAGACGGGCCGATGCCGGATAACCGCGCCGGTTATCTGCAAAATCTGAAATTTATTGACAATAATATAGCGGCGGTGAGACGGTTGCGACAATACTGATGAACAGATGCACAGGCGCATCTTTGTTGTTAAGGGTTGTTGTCATGAAGCATCTGGTTTTTGGTCTGCTGATATCGTCTTTGTCACTTTTACCCTTGGCGGCATCTGCCGATCATCCGCCAAAACGACTATTGAGAAATTTTATGGCCTTCAGCCAGCTTGGTGAAACTGGCAAGCTGGCTGAATTTGATGTGAATGTCGCGGTCTATGGCGCGCGTCCGTCAGCTGCCGTTACGGCGGTGCCAAATGCAGCTTTGGATCAGATTTTTGCCGATAAATTTAACCTTGCCGCGATTGTTTTAAAGGGTGATGAGGTTGTTTATGAGCGATATAACAGCGAAAAAAACATTGATAGCAACACCCTGTTGATGGGGATGTCGATGAGCAAGACTGCGGCGGCTGCCGCGGTTGGTGCGCTGTTATGTGACGGAAAGATAAAGTCACTTGATGATAAAGCTGGCGCCTATTCCAGTTTTTTGAAAACGATCCCCCATGGTGATGTTTCGATCAAGAATATCCTGCAAATGAACAGCGGCGTTAGTCCAATTGGCCGGTCTGACGAAAAGCGTTTTAACCGAAAGGCGCGGGGCGTTGCAAAATTTGCCGGGGCGGCTGATGTTCGTGGTGCTTTGGCTTTCTATAAACTGGCTGCCCGCACAGCCGGTCAGGAGGTGAACTATCATTCATCGGACACGCTGGCATTGTCGGTTCTGGTTGAGGATATTGCCGGCAAACCGTTAAGTGATGTCTTTCATCAGCACATATTCCAGAAATTCACCGGTGATGGCTATATGCATTGGACAGCTGATCAATCCGGCACCACAGTTACGTTTTCAGACCTTGTGATGACAGCAAAAGATTGGGCACGTTTTGGCCGGTTTATCATGACTGAAAGGCGCAATAATACCTGCCTTGGCGCGTTTTTTAGCGAGGGGATGCAAAATGCGGTAGCCACCCCAAAGCCGGATAGGAAATATGGCTATCAGTCATGGGTTTATCAGGTGGGTGGTCAGCCGGCCTTTGTTTTTCAGGGGCATGGTGGCCAGTTTCTTGTGCTGAACGATGCCAATGATACGGTGCTTTTGACACTGTCATTTAACGAGTCATACGCCGCTGGCAATTTGTTCAAGGATATTGCCCGATTTGCCGAAAAGCTGGATTTGAGCCTCCCCCACTGAACCGGTCCACCGCTATGTTTAGGGTCAGGACTCATAGCCAGTAGATTACGAGTGCCGCGAGAGCGATGGCCGAGAGGAACACCTTGGGGCATCTATCATATCGCGTTGCCACCCGCCGCCAATCCTTCAACCTGCCGAACATAATCTCAATCCTGTTGCGTCGTTTGTAGCGGCGCTTGTCGTATTTTACAGACTTTTTGCGTTGCTTCCGACCGGGGATGCATGGACGTATCCCCTTGTCTTTCAACGCGTCTCTGAACCAATCCGCGTCATAGCCGCGATCCCCGAGCAGCCAGTCAACATCGGGCAAGCTGCTGAGCAACGCCCGTGCCCCGATATAGTCGCTGACCTGACCGGCGGTGACGAACAGGTTGAGTGGGCGTCCTTGGCTATCACAGATCGCGTGCAGCTTGGTGTTCATACCGCCCTTGGTGCGACCAATCAGACGACCACGCCCCCCTTTTTAACGCCCATACTGGTCGCTGTTCGGTGGGCCTTGAGATAGGTCGCATCGATCATCACGGTCTGCTCTTCGCCGTGATCGGCCGCCAATCCCATCATCATCCGTGCGAAGATGCCTTTATCGCTCCACCGCTTCCAACGGTTGTAGAGCGTTTTGTGCGGGCCGTAGGCAGCGGGCGCATCGCGCCAACGTAAGCCATTGCGATTGATGAAAATAATCCCACTCAACACACGCCGATCATCGACGCGGGGTTTGCCGTGAGACTTGGGGAAGAAGGGCTCAAGACGCGCCATCTGGGCGTTGGTCAGCCAATAAAGATTAGACATGTTCACCGCTCGTTTTCGAACCGTGAATCACGCCGTCAGACGAAAATCAATGGGTCCTGACCCTAGTGCCCATTACTCGGTTCTCAAAACTTTCATGCTTTTCATTGTCTCCACGCCAAATCATCAACTCTTTTCCTTCAACGTAAATTTTCGCAAAGTCGCCGACTTCTCTTGGGCCATTTTCACTGGGCTCCACGACTGAATGAAAAAAGAGTGGCGGAACCCATGGGGCTTCGGCGCGCATGGCTTCCAATCTATCTAATCGTGATTTGAACTTCATTGCGCCCTAAGAAATTTATTAACCGCTTCTATTTCCGCCTGCACCAGAGTGTCTCCAGAGGCTTTACGCTCTGCAAGGCTATCTAGATATGACAAAATATCTCGGAACGCTTTTTCTTGCTCTGCTGTGCAGGGCGTTGGATTTTTCAGCTCAAGGGTTTTTAGTCGTGCTTTGAAGTTACGCATACTG
>RFZH01000266.1 GCA_009920815.1 Paracoccaceae bacterium | reverse complement strand
AAAAGAGAATCAACCGTGCGCTGATAATCGGCAACATCTAGGGCACCATTTGAACCAGCGGTTAATTTTGCAACTTCACCCATCATGCGGACTTGATGATTTTCGGTTTGCGCACCGGTTTCATCGTATTCCAAAACAATCATCGCCGCGTCATTTGGGTTTTCTTCAGCCCATTTCCATCCCTTCATAGATGCCCTAACAAAGCGCACCATTTTGTCATTAAACGCTGGGTCAGATAGGTTATCCTCAAGCACATAAAGTCCGTCTTCCAATGTGGCGACACCTTGATCTTCGTATTTGAAGGTCACCAAATCATCAGGGCTAAGGCCCGCATCAATTACCTGCCAATATTCGTTATATGTCATGGTCGACACACAGGCTGCCTGACCGTTCAACAGCGGATCAACGTTAAAGCCTTGTTTCAGCACATTAACCCCTCCTGCGGAACCATCGGTTGCCAAACCAAGTTGTGACATCCAGCTTAAGAATGGAAATTCATTACCATAAAACCAAACGCCAAGTGTTTTGTCTTTGAAATCATCAGTTGTGGCGATCCCCGCGTCCTTGCGACAGGTCAGCATCATACCGGATGATTTATAAGGCTGCGCGATATTAACCATTGGCAACCCTTTTTCACGCGCGGAAAGCGCTGACGGCATCCAATCTACGGTCACGTCTGCACCACCCCCTGCCAAAACTTGGGTCGGTGCAATATCGGGTCCACCAGGTTTGATGGTAACATTCAGATCTTCGTCAGAATAATATCCATTTTCTAATGCTACGTAATATCCTGCAAATTGGGCTTGGGTCACCCATTTAAGTTGTAGCGTCACATCATCTGCTGCAACTGCGTTTTGTGCAGATAAACATAAGGCCATGGCCGTTAAGGTTGATCTAATCTTCATTTTGTGTTCTCCTTTTGTTGGACTTTTTATTTTCTTTGGGATGGATGCCAGAATGTGATCCGGGCCTCGATCCACGTCATCAAGCCGAAAAACAGTGATCCGACAATCGCGGCCACGAAAATTTCAGCCCAAACTAAATCTATTGAAAGACTGCCAACACCAGTCGAGATCCGAAATCCCATACCCCGCGTCGGCGATCCGAAATATTCTGCCACAATCGCCCCAATCAGAGATAGAGTCGTTGCAATTTTCAACCCATTAAAAATGTGGGGCATTGCTGATGGAAGGCGCAATTTGAACAAGGTTTCAAAATATGATGCGGCGTAGGTTTTCATCAAATCCCGCTGCATTGCATTGCTGGCGTGCAGCCCCTGAACCGTGTTAACCAAAATAGGAAAAAACACCATAATCACAACAACCGCCGCTTTGGATTGCCAGTCAAATCCAAACCAGTTTACCATTATAGGTGCTACACCCACAATAGGTAGCGCCGCAAAGAAATTTCCAATCGGCAACATTCCTTTGGTCAAGAAAGGGGATCGGTCAATTACAATAGCAATACTAAATGCTGCAATCGCCCCAATGAAAAACCCGCGCAATGCGCCCTTGATTACCGTTTGGACGAAATCGATCCAAAGCGTATCAAGCGAAGAAAAAAGGGTTGTAAATACCAATGAGGGCGCGGGCAAAATCACTGCACTGATTTGAGTGATCTGAACACCTAATTCCCACAATAACATGACTGTTGTACCAAACACCGCAGGAACAGCAACGGATTTAAATCGTGATGATATCGTCGCAGAATTGGTAAGCCATATGTTCAAAAACCAAGCACAAAGCCAGATAGCGAAAAATAGAATAACACCTATCATTGAACCATCCCCATGCGTCGAAGTGTTAAAGATTGTATGAAATCAATCAGCGTGACCAAAATTCCTGCCAGTACAGCCGCAACCGCCAATGCTGCCCAAATCGCCATAGGCGCCCCGAATTGATCCCCAATCAAAATTCGTGCCCCCAGTCCGCTGATCGCACCAGTTGGTAATTCGCCCACAATTGTGCCAACCAACGCCGCAGCAATTCCCACCTTAAGCGATGGAAAGAGATAAGGCATTGATGCTGGAAGGCGTAGTTTGAAAAATATGTCTCGCCCAGTTGCGTTGTAGGTTTTCATCAAATCCAATTGAATAGGATCCGCAGATCGCAGACCTTTTACCATGCCAACCATTATCGGAAAAAAACACAGATATGCAGAAATAACTGCTTTGGGGATGTCACGATTTTCAATACCCATCTGCCCCGAAACAACAATAATCATCGGGGCCAACGCCACAATGGGGATGGTCTGGCTGATGATGGCCCAAGGCATCAAAGTTAAATCAGCAACACGGTAGTAAACAACTGAGATCGCCCCAATTAGCCCCAATGTAAGCCCAAGACCAAAACCGTAAAAGGTGGACTTCAAAGTTATCCATGCATGATAAATTAAGGACCGCTTTGACCAAGCGCGCCCTTTTATTGCCATCGCACCTGTGGTATTCCAAATTTCTTTAGACACTTGGGCAGGGGTTGGCAGGCGGGGCCGCTCCATTTGAAATGCTTTGGAAATGTGGGATGCGTTGTTAATCAATAAACTGACAAGTCCTGTTTCTTGTCGCGCCC
>RFZH01000265.1 GCA_009920815.1 Paracoccaceae bacterium | reverse complement strand
TCTGAGCGATGTTCCATATCCAGTCATCATGGAACCAAACCTCGTTATCGAATTCTACGCACAAAACTAAGAACACAGGTTTTTGCAAAGGGCCGCGACGGGGAACCGCCGCGGTCCTTTTTCTTTGCTCTGGTCATGGGCGTTCTGCCCGAGTATGACTTAGGCGAACAGGGAGTATGTTATGGCCAAAATTACGCCACAGCCAAAAATTATGGAGATCGCGCTCTATCAAGGTGGGGCAAGCCACGTTGAGGGCGTGTCAAATGTGATCAAGCTAAGTTCAAACGAAAATCCGTTTGGTCCGTCGCCCAAGGCGATCGAAGCGGTGCGTAAGGTCGCACATGAATTACATCGCTATCCATCGACCGATCACGGATCGTTGCGACGTGCTATCGCGGAACAGTTTGATTTATGGTCTGACAATATCATTTTGGGTGTTGGCAGCGACGAAGTGCTTTCGTTTTTGTGCTACGCCTATGCCGGCGTGGGCGATGAGGTGATTTATACCCAACACGGCTTTAGCATGTACAAGATTTCGGCTTTGGCTGCGGGCGCAACCCCTGTCGAGGTGCCTGAAAAAAATCGTGTGGTCGATGTTGATCAAATATTAGCGGCCGTTACACCAAAGACAAAATTGGTGTTTGTCACAAATCCGGGAAATCCGACCGGCACCATGATTGGCGAAGCAGATATTCGGCGTTTGGCCGATGCTTTGCCAGGGCATGTTTTATTGGTCATCGATGGCGCATATGCCGATTATATCGAAGGCTATGATGGTATGGCAAAGCTGACTCACACCTTTGACAATATTTTTGTCACGCGTACCTTTTCCAAATTATATGGTCTGGGTGGTATGCGAGTTGGTTGGGGCTATGGCCCGAAATACATCATCGACACGCTGAACCGCATTCGGGGGCCGTTCAATCTGTCGGTTCCTGCGCTGGCCGCGGCCGAGGCGGCGGTTAAAGACGCCGAATACGCGGAAAAATGCCGTTTGGAAAACAATCGCTTGCGGTCTTGGCTGGCCGGTGCTCTTGCTGAATTGGGAATTAGCTCGGATACGTCGATGGCAAACTTTATTCTAGCCCGTTTTGGATCTCAGGCCGAGGCCGAGGCGTGCGACGATTATTTGAAATCACAAGGCATCCTTGTGCGCCGTGTTGCCGGCTATGGTTTGCCGCAGTGCTTGCGTATTACCATCGGCGACGAAGCATCGTGCCGTCGCGTGGCCCATGCTGTTGGACAATTCAAAAGCGGGGCGCGCCCATGACCCAAGTCTATGAACGCGTTGCTTTGATCGGTTTGGGCCTGATTGCGTCGTCTATGTATTGGGCGATGAAACGGGGGGGCTTAGCCGGGCACGTCACGGGATATGCGCGTTCGGCCGAAACGCGTGAAACTGCTCGCCAAATCGGTTTGTGTGATACGGTATGCGATACAATCGCTGATGCCGTCGAAGGCGCAGATTTGGTTGTGCTCTGTGTGCCTGTCGGTGCAATGGGGGCCGTGGCGCAGGAAATGTCACATTATCTAAAAATGGGTGCTACGGTGTCTGACGTGGGATCGGTAAAGCGGTCCGTGATTGATGCGGTGCATGATCATTTGCCCCAAGGCGTTCATTTCGTGCCTGCACATCCTTTGGCAGGAACCGAACATTCAGGGCCAACCAGCGGCTTTGCCAGCCTATTTGATAACCGCTGGTGCATTCTTGTGCCAACCGACGACAGCACACCTGAGTCTGTGGCCCAGCTGCGCGCATTATGGGAAGGCATGGGCGCAAATGTTGATGAAATGGACGCCGACCATCATGATTTGGTTTTGGCCGTAACATCGCACACACCACATTTGATCGCCTATACGATGGTGGGCGTGGCTGACGATTTGCGTCGCGTGACAGATAGCGAAGTTATCAAATACTCTGCTGCGGGGTTCCGAGACTTTACCCGTATCGCGGCAAGCGATCCAACCATGTGGCGTGATGTGTTTTTGACAAATAAAGACGCGACATTGGAAATTTTGGGGCGCTTTACCGAAGAGCTGTTCGCCCTTCAACGTGCCATTCGCACCGGGGATGGTGATCATCTCCACCAATATTTTACCAGAACGCGGGCCATTCGGCGTGGGATTATCCAAGCAGGTCAGGATACGGATGCCCCTGATTTCGGTCGCGGAGGCGTGGCAAAAGAGTAGGAGCCAAAAGACATGCGTCTGGTTGTATTCACGCTTGTTTCGGCACTTTGTGCCAATGTAGCGATTGCTGCGCCACTGACGCAATCTTTGCGACCCGTCGCGCGACCTGTCGCGATAGAACCCGAGCTGTCGCAGCCTGATGTGCAATCGGGACCTGCCCAAAGTCTAAGGCCAAAATTGCGCCCACCCCATATCGAAAAGGCCCTTGCGAAACGGGCTGCCCTTTTGGCCAAAGGTGCAGTCTGTGGAGATATCGCTATCCAAGGCGAAACCATAGGACGCGTTTCGGCCAAACGATCTGGATGCGGCGTAAATGATGCGGTTAAGATTTCATCGATCTCGGGCGTGGCCCTAAGTCAAAAATCTATCATGGATTGCAAAACCGCCTCT
>RFZH01000264.1 GCA_009920815.1 Paracoccaceae bacterium | reverse complement strand
TTGACCGATTGTGGTTTTGCCACAACCACAGACCCCCATGACAACCAACTTTGCGCTCTGCATGCTCTGAACTTTCTGTTAATCAGAATGCAAACTACGACAACATTAATGCCTCGAAAAGCCTAATTTGCATTAGGCCCCCCTGTCAGGCGATGGTTTAACCGGTGTAGATCAGGCCGCAAATCGATCACGGTTAAATGTTGGCGATGCCACGATACCGCGGTCAAATAGTTTGCCCATTTCGCCCGTGGTCATCTGCAAAGTTTGATGCAAAATCTCTTCTGTATGTTGCCCAAGCGCAGGCGCAATTCTGGGTGCAAGGGTCGGTGCCTGATCGAAGCTCACCGGATGGGCAGGTACCAAATAGGATCCAATGCCTGGCTGCATCATGTGGTGGAACATGGGATTATCTGCAAATTGATCCGTATCGGTTGCGATGGCTTGCTTGACCGAATTGAACCGTGACCAGGTTAACGACATCTTGTTAAAGTTATCTTGAAACTCATCTATGCGATGCGCAGCAAACCAAGGCGTCAAAATTGCCGTTATCTTGGCGCGATGGGTCCAGCGATGCTCTTCGGCTTGTAACGACACCCCAAGCGACGCTTCAAGATCTATGATCGCGGCCTCGCTTTGCGTCGCCTTGACCAATCCGTTCCATTGACGATCTGTGAGGCCAATGACCATAACCCGCCCACCGCATGCACAAACAAAATCTTGGCCGTATGCGCCAAACAATGCATTCCCTGCCTTTTGACGCGGTTGGTCGATCAATGTCGCTTCGGCGATCATACCCAGATGGCCGATGGTTGCCGCCGCCACATCCTTGAGCGCAAATTCAACCGCTTGCCCTTGACCGTACCGCAAACGATGCCGTTCGGCCGCCAACAACGATGAAACCACCATGTTGCCGGCCATACAATCCCATGCCGGCAAAGCGTTTGCTACAGGGTCTTGATACCCTTCAGGGCCAGTGATATCCGGAATTCCCAGCGCCGGATTGACCGTATAGTCAACGGCAGGCCCACCGTGCCGATCCCCCGTCAAGGTCACAGAAATCAAATCATCGCGATGCTGTGATAGGGTCTCGTGGTCCATCCAACCGCGTACGCGCAGATTGGTGATAAATAGGCCCGCATCCGGACCGGGCGCTGTAATAATGCGCGTGATCAGTTCACGACCCTCGTCGGTTTTCATATTCACAGCAATGGATTTCTTGCCTTTGTTAAGCCCGGCCCAAAACATACTTTGCCCGTTTGGCAAAACGGGTAAGCGACCATAATCTAGCCCGCCCCCAAGTCGGTCAAAGCGGATAACTTCGGCCCCCATCTGGGCCAACTGCATACCTGCAAGAGGCACCGCAACAAAGGCAGACCCTTCGACAACCCGCATGCCTGATAGAATGCTCATACCGTGTCCTCCCACAGAACGGTCGCTTGCATGCCTTGATGTCCCAGTTGTCCCGTGCAAATCTCAAGCCCGCCATCTTGGGCAACACCAACAATGTCTAGATTGTGGTCGCTGAACATCGGATGAACACCGCGGAAATGAAAGTCACTTGGCACCCGGCCTTTGAAGGCAACGGCGTGTTGCATCAAAAATGCGGCTTGCAACGGGCCATGAATAACAAGCCCGGGATAGTGTTCGATGCGCTGTGCATAATCTTTGTCATAGTGAATACGATGCGCGTTAAAGGTCAGGGCAGAGTATCGAAACAAAAGCGTTTCGGGCGTTTCAACGGCACCCACCACATCGCCGGTTTGGGGCATCGGAATGGACTTTGGCGGGGTATAGCGTTCTGGAATGTCCAAATAAACAATGTCCTGCCGCTCCTCAATCGCCAGACCGCGTTCGCCATAAATCGCATGATCCAAAGTTACCAAAATCATCGGACCTGCTTTGCCCTCTTTTTCGACAATACTGCGCAGAACAGTCCGCCGCTGCAGGATTTCGCCAATCTGTAAAGGCGTATGAAATCTCAACGCACCCCCGGCCCACATGCGCCTGCCGAAATGAAGCGGTGGCATAAAGCCCCCCAGACGCGCGTGACCATCGCGCCCTAGATTGACCTGAGCTGTCGTCGATGGAAAAGCACACCAATGCCACAAAGGCGACAAATACGCCCGTTCTTTTGCATCATCCGTACGATCGTCGCCAAGCGTTGCTATGATCTGGTTGGCAAGTTGAACCGAAACTTCACCAACCTCTGTGATCGCATTTCCGGTCCATGCCGCTAGATTGAGTTTGTCCATGATCTGGTCCTCCACGCACAATCGGGCACAGAAAAACATAAAAAATCAATATATTTTAATTACTTAACAGAATACCACCGTATACCATACTGGCATGCACTGGCATACGTTTGTGAGAATGTTGAACAATTTCTTGCGACTAACGCCTATCTTTTTGCGGGTGCAGAATGGGTCTCTGCACGTGCAGCGTGCGACACTTTGACATTAATCTTTGGATCTTTTTGCAAGCGATCAAAAAAAATCGGGTGCCATTGGCACCCGATTCCAAATACACAGCTGCGTATTTAATTAAGTATATTACTTAATGATTTTTGACACGACGCCTGAACCGACGGTACGGCCACCTTCGCGGATCGCGAAGCGTAGTTTTTCTTCCATCGCGAT
>RFZH01000263.1 GCA_009920815.1 Paracoccaceae bacterium | reverse complement strand
ATTCATGCAAAATACATTGGTAAATGTCGAATAATTAACTATAATTATGCAAATGCGCATGAATGAGGATGTTATGAACTTTGACTGGTCCCACGCACGGGCCTTTATGGTCGCGGCTGAACAGGGTACTTTGACGCGTGCTGCCGATGTATTGGGTCTCACACAGCCTACGGTGGGGCGGCAGGTGTCGGCCTTTGAACAGGATCTGAATATGGTTCTATTCGATCGTGTTGGCCGATCGCTGCATTTGACACAGGACGGGCATGCGGTGCTGGGCTTGGTCCAACGGATGGACCAAGCGGCAACCGACATTGCGCGTTTGTCAGACGCGCATCATTCAACGTTGGATGGGGTGGTCCGGCTAACTGCCTCGGATATTGTGTCTGCTTATGTCTTGCCGCAGGTCTTGACCCGCCTGCGCGATACCGCGCCAAAGCTGCGGATTGAAATCATTGCTCGGAACGATCTGCAAGACCTGTTGCGCCGCGAAGCAGATATCGCCATTCGCCATGTGCGTCCTGAACAACCTGAATTAATTGCCCGCAAAATAGGGATGCGTCAGGCGTCACTTTATGCCTCGCGCGATTATATCACCACCCACGGACACCCCAGAAATGTACAAGATTTGCAGACGGCGACATGGATTGCAATGGCGGATCCCACAGAAATGATCGCCTATATGCAGCAATTCGGCATTACGTTGCAGCCTGAAAATTTCGGCATCTATAGCGAAAATGGCGTTGTGGGCTGGGAATATGCGCGCCACGGTTTTGGGATTTGCGTGATGACCGACGAGGTCGGAGCACAAGCACCAGATATGGTCAAATTAGAGGATTTTATGAATTTCGAATATCCCGTTTGGCTGGTCGCGCACCGTGATCTGCACTACAGCCCGCGCATGCGGTTGCTGTTTGATTTGTTGGCAGATCATATCATGACGGTCGTATAGACATAAAAAACCCCGCGACAGGCGCGGGGCTTAGGGAGGTAAAATCTAACTCTTATTCAGCTGCGATTTTCAAGGTCGCCATTGGCGGGATGTTTCAAAACATCCACCTTGGTCAATCGCCACGTCAACCAACGCCGCCCCAGGTTTCAGGGTAGAAAGCTGTGCCTTGGAGATCAGCTTTGGTGCCGCAGCGCCCGGTATCAGAACCGCGCCAATAATCATGTCAGCTGATGCTGCCAATTCTGCGGTCGTCGCAGCCGACGCATAGCCGGTTTTAAATGTACCGCCGTAGACGTCATCAAGATAGCGAAGACGTGGCAATGACCGATCCAACACGGTGACGTCTGCGCCCATGCCAGCAGCAACCTTGGCCGCTTGGGTGCCGACGACACCACCGCCAATGACCAGAATTTTCGCAGGGGCCACGCCAGGAACGCCGCCCAGCAACACGCCGCGACCGCCGTTTGCCTTTTGCAAGGTCCATGCGCCGACTTGTGGTGCCAAACGACCAGCAACTTCGGACATTGGCGCCAACAAGGGTAGACCGCCGTTCTTGTCAGTCACTGTTTCATAGGCGATCGCGGTACAGCCGCTGGCCAACAAGTCATGTGTTTGTTCGGGATCGGGCGCCAAATGTAGATATGTGAACAACAACTGGCCAGGGCGCAGCATTTTGCGTTCGCCAGCTTGGGGTTCTTTTACTTTGACGATCATGTCTGCGGTTGCGAATACTTCCTCAGCTGTCGCAAGGATCTTTGCGCCAACGGCTGTGTAATCGTCGTCCGCGAAACCCGCACCTTGGCCTGCGTTGGTTTCGATGAAAACCTCGTGGCCGTTAATGATCAGTTCATGCGCCGCGCTTGGGGTGACGCCGACGCGAAATTCTTGGGGTTTGATTTCCTTTGGGCAACCGACTTTCATGTCATCCTCCTTTTTGCCTTTCGGATAGGATGCGCGATTCTGTCTGCAATAGGTTTGAAAACTTGGTGCATTTCTGGTTGTAATATGCAATAAATATTGCAAAGTATGGGGTAAAAATGAAAGAATATTCGAAAAAATGAAAATTGATGATACAGATCGTCGGATTTTAAACGTGTTGCAACGCAATGGCCGCGTATCGAATGCGGAATTGGCCGATCAGGTGAACCTGTCTGCCTCGGCCTGTCACCGGCGGGTCCAGAGGTTGGAACAAGACGGTATCATTCGCAATTATGTTGCGATGTTGGATCCGCGAAAGATCGGTGTCCCTGCAACGATTTTCGTGGAAATTACCTTATCAACCCAAGCGGATGAGGTTTTGGAAGCGTTTGAAAAGGCGGTCGCGCGCATTCCCGATGTGTTGGAATGTCATTTGATGGCGGGATCGGCGGATTATATCCTTAAGGTCGTGGCCGAGAATACCGATGATTTTGCCCGCATTCATCGCCAATATTTGACGCGACTACCGGGTGTGGCGCAGATGCAATCATCCTTTGCCCTGCGTACGGTGTTCAAAACGACCGCGCTACCCTTGGGATAAACTGCAACGCACGCTGCCCAGTTGGCCGAAATTTGCAACGATGTGATCGCCTGCGTCAATTTCGATCGGGACGATACAGGTCCCCGTGGTCACGAATTCCCCCGCGTGCAGGGTGATGCCGAGTGCGGTCACTTCGTTCACGATCCATGTCAGCGCGATGCGCGGGTCGTC
>RFZH01000262.1 GCA_009920815.1 Paracoccaceae bacterium | reverse complement strand
TCGGTATTGCGTCGGTATTACGTCGGTGCACACCGCACGTTGCAAAAGGCGGGCGTTAACCGTTGGGTGTTAGTGTGCAAGGACCGAACAAAACCCAAAGGTATCTTGACCATGTTCCCCCAAATCAACCCCGCCCTATTCCAAAAAAATTATGTACGCCTTGCAACCTGTCATAAACGCCAATCTTTCGGGACGAGCAAGTGATCACGCCGGCGGACCTGCGGCCCGTGTGATCGCGTGGGGGAATGCCTGTGGACCTAAAGCAGAGTTTTAATAGATCATGACCGCACTGGATTTACAGCCCATGCCAATAGATAGATTGGCAAGCGCCGACCGCCGCCGTCGAACCAAAGGTTTGCCTTCGGCAAAACGGGAGGCGCTTTCGCGCCACCCGAGGTCGGCTTGCACAGGCGGACCGTTATGTAAGTTTTGGTCTTTGTGATTACCCAACCACGTTGAAATCGGGGCCGTAGGGGTAGCCGGTGATATTTTCGTTGCCGTCTTGGGTGATCACCAAAATATCGTGTTCACGGTACCCGCCCGCGCCGGGTTGGTCGTTGGCGATGGTCAACATCGGTTCCATCGAAATCACCATGCCGGGTTCCAACACGGTGTCGATATCTTCGCGTAATTCCAGACCCGCCTCGCGGCCATAGTAATGCGACAAGACACCGAACGAATGACCATAGCCAAAGGTACGATATTGCAGCAAATCGCGTTCATGGAAAAATTCGTTGATCTTGTGCGTGACCTCGGCACAGCTGACACCCGGTTTTAACAGGCTCATGCCGTATTCATGGGCGGCAACGTTGGCTTGCCAGATTTTCAATGATGCTGAATCGACCTCTTTCACGAACATGGTGCGTTCGAGCGCGGTGTAATACCCTGAAATCATTGGAAAGGTGTTCAATGACAGGATATCGCCGCGTTGCAAGACACGGCCCGTCACAGGGTTGTGCGCCCCATCGGTGTTGATGCCTGATTGGAACCACACCCATGTGTCGCGGTATTCGGCATCGGGGAAGGATTTGGCTATCTCTGCCTCCATCGCGTCGCGGCCCGCCATGGCGACATCAATTTCGCGCACGCCTTCTTTGACCGCGTCACGGATGGCATAGCCGCCCACATCGGCGACGCGCGCGCCTTCGCGGATCAATGCGATTTCGGCGGCGGATTTATGCATGCGTTGGCGCATCACGGCCACGGAAATATCCAAGGTCGCGGCAGGTTTCAGAAAATCCTCAAGCTTGTCGCGTTGGACCAAGGTCAAATGATCGCCTTCGTAGCCGACGGTTTTGCCCGCACCTGTGACCGAGGCAATCGCGCGCCAGTAATTGTCGCGCTGCCAATCGGTATAGGTGATGTTGTCGCAAAAGCTGCGCCGCCATGGTTGGCCCGCATCAATCCCGGCCGAGATGGTGACGCATTCTGTTTCGGTCACGACCAAGCCATAGGGGCGGCCAAAGGCACAGTATAAAAACCCCGAATAATAGGCAATCGAATGCATCGACGTGAACACCGCCGCGGTCACGCCATGATCAGCCATGATCGCACGCAGCTTTGCCACGCGGGTTTCATATTCTGAGATTTCGAATTGTAGAGTTGCTTTTTCACCGTTGTGAAAACGGTACATTTCCGGACGTGCAGTCATCAGACCCTCCATTGCCGTACAAAAGAAGGTCCCGGCGTACAGGACATAATTTGGAATGCGACTCAGATCTGGGGAGGCCACAGATCTTGGGCGACGCCATCGCCCGAGCCTGCATTTTCTTAGCGCCCAAACCCATCGCTTAGCAAGCGAAATTTTAAGGTCTGCGTGACCCGTTTATTACGGTGTCAATCGCCGCACCATCGCGCTTGTCGGGTCTTTCAAAGCGTCGATCACATCAAAATGGTGGGTGGGCTGATCAACCCATAGATCACAGCTCCATGCCTTGGCCAATTGTTTGGCTTGTTCAATGAAAACGGGCCGTTCTGACCCGCCGACCCAGACAGTTGCAGACATGCGCGGCAGCGCCTGCAACGCAGGGCTTTCGGCCACAGCGGTTTCAAGTGTCAGTCCAAAGTCATTGTTCATTTCGGTATGGATCAGATCGCGCAAATCGCCAACGGGGGAAATGGGCACGATGTGTTTGACCCGATCCAACACGGGTTGTGGCAAAACCTGCGCCATGCGGGCGACCAAATGCCCACCCGCAGAATGCCCCGACAATGTGATCGGACCTGTCGTTGTCTGGTCAATTTGCAAAACAGCTGCTTTGATTTGGGCGGTGATATCGGCAATCGATACATCGGGGCATAAATCATAGGACGGCATCACAACTTGCCACCCCCGCGCCAGAGCGCCCTTGGCAAAATGGGACCAAAATGATCGATCAAATCGACGCCAATACCCGCCGTGAACAAAGATCATGGTCCCTTTTGGCGCATCGGATGGCATAAAAATATCATAAACTTGGCGGTCACTAGGTCCATAGCTTACGCCTAGTTTCGCCTGCCCCTTGGATAAGAATTCATCCCTAAATTCAGCGGCTTGCGCAGTCCAGTCCGTAATGAACCCCTCTGCATTCGGGATATAAGCGGCATTGGCATAGGCGTCGTCATAGTCTTTTTTGATCATATTTTTTTCCTCAGCTACTGGACAAACTCTGTCAGAGTTGGTTTGC
>RFZH01000261.1 GCA_009920815.1 Paracoccaceae bacterium | reverse complement strand
CTGTCGCAAATTACCAAAATGATACAAATTGCATTACGAAACGATCGCCCGTGATCCAAAAATCGCGCAAAGGCCATTGATCTGGGCAAGTTTAATTTGTAGCTGACCGTTCCTTGGGTATAATGATCACCAGAGAGAGTGTTTTTCCGATGTCAAAACAAAAAACAAAATCGAAAAAACCGAGCAGTCAGATAAAGCGCACGACAAAACAAAAAATAAAACGTGGTGCTTTGATCGGTTCCTTGGTGTTAGGCCTCGCCGTTTTGACGGTGGTTTTTATAATGCGATTTACGCCCATTGTGACAACACCCTATATGTGGTCAGAACAACGCGCTGTCGGGTTTCTAGAATATGAATGGACCCCGATAGAGCAAATCTCGCCCGAGGTGCTTTTTGCTGTGGTTGCCGCAGAGGACGCCAATTTTTGCCTACATTGGGGTTTCGACATGTCTGCCATACGCGGCGCAATTGCCGATGGAGGCACGCGCGGCGCGTCGACCATTTCACAACAAGTCGTCAAGAATGCGTTTCTTTGGCATGGCAGAAGCTGGCCCCGCAAAGCGCTTGAGGCGATCCTTACCCCAGTCGTCGAATTGTTGTGGAGCAAACGTCGCATCCTTGAAGTCTATGTCAATGTTGCCGAATTTGACCGTGGTGTTTTTGGCGTAGAGGCGGCCGCACAATCCTATTTTGGAATCGGCGCCGATGCCGTGTCATCAGACGAGGCCGCGCTTTTGGCGGCGGTGCTACCCGCGCCTAAAGACAGATCCGCATCTCAGCCCACAAAATCCGTCCGTCAACGCGCTGTCGATATCATGGATGGTGCGGCATTGATCCAAAAGGACCACAGATCATCCTGTTTCATGGATTGAAAATTCTCAAAAATCAGGGCATTGATGCCATGCAATAATCAATAGGACACTTTTTATGTTTCGATTGTACCACTATCCTCTGTCACCCTTTTGCCGGAAAATTCGGTTGGTCTTGGCAGAGAAAAAGATACGGCAAAACAATGACTGAAAGCACGCCGATTTGCGAATACCTGGATGAAGTGCATCCTGATCCCAAACTGATCCCCGATGATCCTTTGCAACGCTACGAGGTGCGCAGGTTGGTATCCTGGTTTGATGACAAATTTCACGGCGAGGTCACGACAAATCTGCTTTATGAACGGGTCCACAAAAAAGTCATGGGCCAAGGTTTCCCCGATAGCAAGAACGTCAAAGCGGGTGCCAAAAAGATCAAATTCCATTTGGATTACATGACATGGTTGCTAGAACACCGTCGGTGGTTGGCGGGTGATTCAATGACAATGGCCGACTTTGCCGCCGCTGCACATTTATCAGCGTTGGATTATATCTCGGACGTGGATTGGAACCGGTCAGCCGTTGTCAAAGATTGGTATGCGAAAATCAAATCGCGCCCTGCGTTTCGCAGCATTTTGGCCGATCAAATACCCGGCTTCCCACCGCCGCGCCATTACAACGATCTGGATTTTTAATCGGCTTGGTATTGTTCGGTGTTCAATTTCACCAAACGCGCCTTGCCTTTTAATGCCTGCGCGGCTTTGTTGAATTCGGGGGCCATGGCACGGCACGGTCCACACCACGGCGCCCAAAAATCAACCACAAGCAAAGTGTCATCCAAACCTTTTGCTTTGTCCAACAGTTGGGGTGTGACATCCAATGCCTTGTCTGACATCAGACCTTGGCCACAGTTGGCACATTTTGGCGCGTCATTCATTTTATCTTTTGGTGCGCGGTTGCCTTGGCCACATTTCAGGCAAGTCATTTTGACATAGTCCATGATTAGACCCTCTATTTAATATTCGAAATTTGATATGTGTTTAACCCGAAACTTTCAAGGGGTCAAATCACGCCTTTGTCAGCCAGCGCCGCAATCGCCGTATTCGAATACCCCAGCTCGGCCAAAATGGCCGCACTATGTTCGCCCAGCGCGGGGATCGGATCCATGCGTGCCTCGTCCCCAACACCACCCGGGGGCAACAATGCGGGAATGTCCCCGACCGGTGTTGACACATTGCGCCATCGGTTGCGCGCCGCCAACTGTGGGTGGGCCCACACTGCGGCCATGTCATTGATATGAGCATTGGCGATGCCGGCGGCTTCTAAACGGTCAACAACTTGATTTGCTGTCAAATCAGCAAATGCGGTACAAATAATCGCGGTCAATGGGGCTTTGTTTGCGGATCGTGCGCCGTTTGAAATAAACCGAGGGTCTTGTTTCAGATCGGGTTGCAGCAAGACACCATCGCAAAACGCGGCCCATTCGCGTTCGTTTTGCAAACCCAGCATCACGTCGCGGCCATCGCCGGCGGGGAATGGGCCATAGGGGAATATTGTTGCATGTGATGCGCCTGCCCGATCGGGCGGCGGCGCACCATCATAGGCATAATACATAGGGTATCCCATCCATTCGGCCAATGCCTCAAGCATCGATACATCAATGTTTGTGCCGCGCCCTGTTTGCCCGCGTTGGATCAGTGCCGCCAAAATATTGGTATAAGCATACATACCCGCCGCAATATCAGCCACCGAAATACCAGACTTAGCCATTTGATCCGGCGTACCGGTCACCGACAAAAACCCGGCCTCGGATTGGATCAACAGGTCATAAGCCTTGCGATCGCGATAGGGTCCATCTGCGCCATATCCTGATATGTTACAAGTGATCAGCCG
>RFZH01000027.1 GCA_009920815.1 Paracoccaceae bacterium | reverse complement strand
CTGCGTCTTGATTGGGGATCCGTTGTATTACAGCCGTTTCGGTTTTATCAATGACGGGCGGGTGTCGTTCCCGCCGCTGCCGGCTGAATATGTCCATTGGCGGTCGTTTAGCGATCTGATGCCAAAAGGCCCTATTACCTTTGCCCCGGCCTTTTCGTTGGACGGTGAACAACCGAATTAATCGGTAAGCTCTTTGTACATGACATAGGCATCGACAAAACCGTCAACAGGATGTGCAAAAGCGCGGGGCAAACGACCTACAATTTCAAACCCATATTGTTGCCAGATATCGACAGCACGCCGATTGGTCGAGACAACAAAATTATATTGCATCGCACGATACCCTAATTTTGGCGCAAGTTGTAAGGAATGCTCTAACATCGCACGCGCGACACCACGGCCCCGCGCAAAAGGTGCTGTCATATAACCACAGTTACAAACATGGCTGCCGCCGCCTGCTTGGTTTGGTCGAATATAATAAGTGCCTAAAATTTCACTTCCATTTCGCACAACAAAGGTTTTCTTGTCGGTCCCACACCAATAGGCGATTGCGGCCTCTTGGGAAATACTGGGTTCAATCGTATAAGTATCGCCTGCCCGAAAAACGGGTTCTAAGATAGACCATAGGCCATCTGAGTCGTCTGGCGATACGGGGCTGATTTCGAAATCAGTTGTCATTTTCTGTCTAAAAATATCCTCGCCGAAGGCATTGGCGCAGGTGCGCCAATGCCCAAGCACAAAGTTTTAATATACAACAACGCTGCGGATGCTCTCGCCCGCATGCATCAGATCAAAACCTTTATTGATGTCATTCAGGCTAAGCGTGTGAGTGATCATCGGATCGATTTCAATTTTGCCGTCCATGTACCAATCGACGATCTTTGGTACATCTGTGCGTCCGCGCGCACCGCCAAATGCGGTCCCGCGCCAAACACGGCCGGTTACCAATTGGAAAGGCCGCGTTGAAATCTCTGCGCCGGCAGGTGCGACGCCAATAATGATACTCTCGCCCCAGCCTTTATGTGCCGATTCCAGTGCAGTTCGCATTACGTTCACATTGCCCGTCGCGTCAAAGGTGTAATCAGCCCCACCTTTGGTAAGGTTCACCAGATAGGGCACTAGATCGCTTTCAATTTCGGATGGGTTAACAAAATCGGTCATGCCGAACCGTTCGGCCATCGCCTTTTTGTCATTGTTTAAGTCGACACCGACGATTTGATCTGCGCCAGCCAAACGCAGTCCCTGGATTACATTTAGACCGATGCCGCCCAACCCAAAGACAATCGCGCGGCTGCCAATTTCAACTTTTGCAGTGTTGATAACTGCACCGATCCCGGTTGTGACACCGCATCCGATGTAACAGACTTTATCGAACGGCGCATCAGATCGAATTTTGGCCAATGCAATTTCAGGCAACACGGTATAATTCGAAAATGTCGAACATCCCATATAATGCAGGATTGGCGTACCATCCAACATTGAAAACCGACTGGTTCCATCGGGCATAACACCGCGGCCTTGCGTTTCGCGGATAGATTGGCAAAGGTTTGTTTTTGGATGCAAACAGTATTCGCATTCGCGACATTCGGGTGTGTAAAGTGGGATCACATGATCGCCGACCTTCAAATCTTTTACGCCGGGACCAACTTCGACGACGACACCTGCGCCTTCGTGGCCCAGAATCGCGGGAAACATACCCTCTGGATCTGCCCCCGAGAGTGTAAATTCATCGGTATGACAGATCCCTGTTGCCTTGATTTCAACCATGACTTCGCCCTCTTTCGGGCCGTCTAGGTTTACGTCCATAATTTCCAGTGGTTTGCCCGCTTCTATCGCGACAGCTGCACGAGTACGCATATGTTGCTCCCTATTCTAAAATCATGACAAGGTTGCGACACAATCTTAAAAATAACAAGGCAGTCGGGCAAAAAAATACGTCGATCTAACAGCGTCTAAGTACGGTTAATTCTTTTTAATCCGATAAGCCTTATGACACGCGCTGCAGGTTGCACCTACATTTCCCATCCCCGCCCGAAGCGCATCAAGAGAAGTGACATCCCATCCTTCAAGGGCAAAGTCTAAGTCATCTGCTTTTGCAACGAAATCAGACCAATTTTCCCAAATGGCCGGCGCAGACTCCGATGTTTGTGATAGCGCGTTTGTTTCGAATGTTGCAGCGATATTTGCGGTCGCATTTTTCATCAAATCTAAAGCAGCTTGTGCTTGCGTGTCGTTAAATTCAATCGATCCTTTTGCCATCCCGCCCAAAGATCCCATGCCGTCCTTCAGCGCTTTCATGACGGCCTGACGCTCGGCGATTATTGGGTTGGTTTCCTCTGCAATTGCCATACTTTGTAATAACGCGCCCCCTGCCAAAGTTAGAGCGACTAACGCAGAGGTGTATAATTTAGTTTTCATGAATAAAACTCCCAGACTTTGTATCCATCCAGTCTACCATTGTTTTTGGGCTTTGGGTGTAAATTGATCGTGAATTTGCCGATATATCTTTTATGGGCGATTTCGCAAAATATTCGAAAGGATTAAAATAAAGACTTAATTGGTAACATTAAACAAACCAAAGTAAGTATATGATTTTGCGGGGAGCATAGCGACACGAAAGTCTGAGGATGGGATGGCCAAATTAAACGTTGCCATGGCGATCGAAGATCGTGGCGATCGCGTATCATACGCGCTTGTGCGGTTTTGGCTTGTCCCTGCGGCCGTTTGGGGGCTGTATACTTGGTACCTTGGCGCAGTCATCCTGCCCACGTCTTCTTTTGCAATCTTTTTGATTTTGCTGTTTTCTTTGTACCTTCACAGAATTCATCGCCATACGCTGGCCAAGGTCGTGTGGCTTGGATCCGGTGGCCTTTACTTATTCGTTATTTAACAGGTCATTCCTGATTTTAGTGGCATGAATTTCATGTTGATTGCTGTGACCGGCGTCCCGTTTTTGGTGTTTCAAAGGGTTGGTGAACGCCCGGTGAGTATTGTTTTAGGTCTTTTCCCAATGCTTATTTGGTGGGTGAGCTTTTTGTTTGATCACGATTTGTTGGGACCTGATGAATTAGATGTTACGCTGACATCGCAATTTATTGCGCCAACAACGATTATGATCACCTTTATTTTTGTGGTTTTTGAGATGAATTATTTCTCAGCCATGTTTCGTAAGTACGAACTAAGCTTGCGCGAAGCCGTGGAAAAAGCAGGCGCAGCGAACCAAGCAAAATCAGAGTTTTTGGCAAATATGTCCCATGAAATTCGCACGCCCATGAATGGGATTATTGGTCTGTCTGATTTGTTGTTGCAAGAAAAACTCAATAAACCGAGCCAGCGCAAAGCCTCTTTGATTGCTAGCTCGGCCCGCTCAATGCTGCGTATCATCGATGATATTTTGGATCTTTCAAAATTTGAAAGTGGTGGTGTGACGTTGGTTCACTCACCAATGTCTTATTCTGATCTTTGCGAAAGCGTGGAGATGGAACTGCGAGCAGAAGCCCTTGCCCGTCATTGTCATGTAAACTGGGCGCTGGCCCACGATATGTCTGGTAAGGTGCTTTCGGATCCAGAGAAAGTCCGCCAAATTATTTATAATCTTGTGTCGAACGCTATCAAATTCTCTAGTGGTCGCCCAGACGATTGGGCACAGGTTATGATTTCCACGAGTTTACTTCCCGATGATCAAATCCTAATCACGGTTCAGGATGATGGAATCGGAATCGAGGCCGACAAGATCGATGACATTTTTGAACCCTTTTCCCAAGCGGATCAGGCGCGCAACCGGGTGTATGGCGGGACGGGTTTGGGTCTATCGATTGTTCGTAGACTGGTTGGTTTTTTGGGGGGGCGCGTCTGGGTCGAAAGTATGCCCAATCAAGGATCGCGTTTCTTTGTTGCTTTGCCATACCAGCCCTATGAACATGGGGATGATTGGGATTATGCAAGCACCAATATTTTGGCCTTTGTCGATGATGATGCAGAGCTGAGCATTCTACGTGCGAATTATCGCCTGCCGGTGTTGCAAAATGTGCGGCTGATGAAAAGTCAGTGCGAACTAGAACTAAGCGTTCAATCCGCGCAACGCGCGCCGATCATCCTGTTGGCGATCGGTGATACCGAAATCCACACGACCCTTATAAGTACGTTGCACCAGTTAAACCCCAGCGCAACTTATATTTCGATCGTGACCGAGCATGACCAGAACATGGGCCTTCAGCAGCCCAATCTTTACACTATGCCGCGCTTTCCTGTGTTGCCGTCCGAGCTTTCCAAAGCGGTTCGCATTTTGTCCGGGGATGCGGTGATGCAGGAATACGAAAGTGATCTGGCCCCATTGCCAGATCCAGAGCAAAATAGATTGCTGGTCGTAGAAGATAACGCAATCAACCGCATGGTCATCGGTGCGCAATTGGAACAGTTGGGCTATGTGGTCGAATTTGCACATGATGGCCAACAAGGGCTTGATGCTTGGTCGGCCAACAGCTTTGCGGCTGTGTTGGATGTGTTGCGTAGTACGCTTGAAAAATGGTTATCTCACCAGAAAAAGCAGCCTGCTGATCAGACTGTCATTGCGATGTAATTAATCGTTTTGCCATGTCCAACATGCGGTTTGAAAATCCCCATTCGTTGTCATACCAGCCAAACACCCGCAATGTACCGCCCAAAGATACCGACGTTTCAGTCGGACACAGAATGACAGACTCTGCTCTTCCACGCAGATCTGTCGACACAAGTGGATCAGTTTCCCAACCGATAAGGTGGCTTTCTTGTGCGGCATTCTGCAAGGCAAGGTTGGCCTTGTCTGTATCGACAGGTTCTTGTGTTTGAACCGTTAAATCAATCGCGGAAACACTTGCTGTTGGGACACGTATTGCACGGGCCTCTATTCGATTTGCAAGATGTGGCATGACGACGCCTATCAATTTCCCCGCGGATGTCGTTGTCGGCACCATAGAAAGAGCGGCAGCGCGTGATCGTGCCAAATCGCCTCGGGGGGCGTCGATTGTCGGCTGGCTGCCTGTATAGCAATGTACAGTTGTCATATGCCCACTGATCAACCCAAATGCATCATCAAGAACCTTAAGCAACGGACCTAGCGCGTTGGTTGTGCAGGATGCATTGGAAACGATTTTTTGGGTGTCTAGATCTGCTTCATTCGCACCCAAAACGATCGTGACATCTGCAACATCTGACGGACCAGAAATCAGAACCTTTTGAGCGCCCGCTTTTAATCCGCGCTCGGCTTCTTCGCGTGTTTTGATATGGCCCGTGCACTCAAAAACGATGTCAGCTGCGGTGAGATCTAGCAGCGAGATGTCGTGTACTTGTGAAAATGGTATCGCCTGAGCGTTCACGTATAGATGCGAATTGTCGTGCGAAACGGTTCCAGGGAATGGCCCAAAAATGCTGTCATATTTGAAAAGATAGGCGCAATTCGCAAGCGGGGCGATGTCATTGATATGAACAACACGAAATTGATCAGGTTGCTGTGCAATCAGACGCATTAGGGTCCGCCCGATGCGGCCGAACCCGTTTATCACAACATTGATAGGCATGTTCAGTGTGATCCTCACCTCTGTTTTGACGCACAGATTGGAGGTATTTCATGAAAGAACAAGAGGGCTGTTACAATTTCATATGACGATTGACGTCTTTATAAAGTAAATAGCGAAACGGACCTGGGCCGCCCGCATAGCAGGCTTGGGGACAAAAGGCGCGAAGCCACATGTAATCGCCCGCCTCGACCTCTACCCAGTCCTGATTCAACCGATAAACTGCTTTGCCTTCAAGGACATATAGCCCATGTTCCATTACATGCGTTTCGGCAAAAGGTATGACACCGCCGGGCTGAAAGGTCACAATCGTCACATGCATATCGTGGCGCATATCCGCCATATCAACGAAACGTGTGGTCGCCCATGCACCATTTGTATCAGGCATTGGGGTCGGTGCGATCATATTTTCGTTTGTAACGAACGCCTCTGGCTTATCCAGACCATCAACAGATCCGTACGCCTTGCGCACCCAATGAAAACCAGCGACCTCATCGCCGTGATTTGTGATCCGCCAGTCAGTCCCAGACGGGATATATGCATAACCGCCGGTCTCCATGATATGGGCAGTGCCCTCGATCGTGACAGTTATCGCCCCTTTGGTCACAAACAAGACAGCCTGTGCCGTTGGATCGGTTTCTGGTCTGTCGCTACCGCCTTTCGGCGCAAGCTCGACGATATATTGGCTAAAGGTTTCTGCAAACCCAGATAGCGGTCGTGAAATGACCCACATCCGCATACCTGACCAAAACGGCAAGTAAGATGTGACAATATCACTAAAGGTGCCTTTTGGAATAACCGCATAGGCGTCCGTAAACATCGCGCGATCTGTCAGAATTTGGGTTTGCGGTGGCAGGCCGCCATTAGGTGTGTAATACGTGTTTTGGGTCATGGCATCACTTTCATTTGCCAATACTGTGTAGCGAAGTTTTGCAAATTTTTCTAATAGGCGAACGACAAAAGCACTCGCTTGAAAAAATTGAAAATCAATTGTTTGCTAAACCCACGGGTTCACCCACTACGACAAAATACAGATTGTCAGCATCCATTAATCGTGCCGCGACGCGATTTATTTCCTCCAACGATACGGTGTTGATACGATCATTGCGGGTTTTTATGTAATCGGGATCTAAACCCATGCGTTGCATCCCGACCAATATATTCGCAATGGGCCCGTTGCCATCAAACCGAAGCGGATAGGCCCCTGTCAAATATGTCTTTGCAGCGGCCAGTTCGTTTGGCGTTACGCCCTTCTGGGCAAGTTTTCGCCATTCATCGCGAATGACCTCGATGGCTTGGGCAACAGTGTCGTTTGATGATGAAACTTGCCCCATCAGCAAATTGGCATAATCACGTCCGGCTAAGAATGTGCCAATTCCATATGTCAAACCGCGTTTTTCGCGCACCTCGGTCATCAAACGGCTTTCAAATCCGCCCCCGCCCAAAATATGGTTCAGGATATATGCGGCAAAGAAATCTGGATCGTTTTGTGCAATACTCGTTTGGCCAAAAATGACAAAGGATTGCGGCGTTGGAAATTGAATAACGTCTATTGTCCCGTCTAAAGTTACAGTGGCCGATTGTGGCAACGGACGATCTGAACTTTGTGGTAAACCATCAAGCAGATGGTCAATCAGCTCTGATAAATCCGCCGCGGAAATATCGCCAACGGCTGATACGATGACACGGTCTTTGACCAAGAGCTGACGATGAATGTCTATTAAATCATTTTTTGTCAACGCGCTGATCGTCTCGGGCGTACCTTCGTAATTGGTGGCATAGGGATGGTTGCCGTAGGCTTTTGCGTTGAAATGTTTCGATGCAATGTCGCGCGGGCTTTTTTCGTTAGAGGATAAGATCGCGAGAATTTGTGATCTGACCCGTTCGATTGCATCTGTATCAAAGCGTGGTTCAATCAGGGATTGCCGCAATAAGGTGACCGCGTCATCGCGGTTTTCAGTCAAGATTTTCGCAGAAATTGCCAATGCATCATCATAGACGTCATATCCAAAGGACGCCGCAAGTGTTTCACGTGCTGTTGCAAAGCTTTGGGCATCCATATCGCCCGAGCCTTCCTCTAAAAGGCCAGTCATCAATGTGGCGACACCGCGTTTTTCCAAAGGCTCGATCGATGCGCCGCCGATAAATCTCAGCTCAAGCGCGACAAAGGGAATATTGTGGTCTTCGACCAACCACGCATTAACACCTTGGCGTGTGACGATTGTCTGTATTTCGGGCATCGCCCACAAAGGGGTTGCAAAAATCAGTGCAAAAAATGCAACAATACATTTCATTGTGCCTCTCCTTTGCCGTTGCTGACCCATCCCGTGACCGAGGCGCTGATGTCAAAGACATCGCGCGCGGCGGCTATGATTTCATCTGATGTTATAGATTGCAAAATCTCAGGCCATTCGTGAATGTCGTCCAATGTCAGAGAAGAAGCCAATGCACGCCCATAGGCATTTGCCAACCCATTGGTGTTATCTTGTGCGTAAATCTCGCTTGCGCGGTACTGCATTTTAATCCGCGCGAGGTGGTCAGCATCTACCCCTTCCTCCAGAAACGATGTGATTGCAGCGTCAAGCGCTTTCTCGGCGTCTTCCAAGCTCACGTCGGTGGCGGGCAAGATTGCCAGACCAAATGAGGTATCATCAACTGAGATCCCTGAATAAGACGCACTTACATAGATTGCTGTTTTCGATTCAAATTCCAGTTTCTTTTTCAATACAGACGTTTGTCCGCTGCCCAAAACATCCGCCAACAATGTCAGCGCAGCGGCCGTGCGTTGATCACCGCTGTCACGTTCGGGGGCCAAATAGCTGCGTGTGACATAAGGTTGGGCTACACGCTCGTCAATAAAGTTCAGGCGCCGGGCGGCGGACTGCGGGGGTTCTTGTGGTCGCGATCTAGGTTTCAAATCTGGGTTCGCAGGCAGCGGACCATAGTGTTTTTGCGCAAGTTCGAAAACATTTTGCGGTTCTACGTCACCAGCCACGACGAGGATTGCGTTGTTTGGGGCGTAAAATTGCCGATAATACGCCAATGCATCCTGCAAGGTGAGCTGCGACATTTCATGCCGCCACCCGATTACCGGAACACCATAGCGATGGTTTTGATACAGCGCGGCGTTTGACTGTTCTCGAAACAATGCATTTGGATTGGTTTCGGTACGTTGGTTCCGTTCTTCGATGATGACATCGCGTTCGGTAAAGATTTCGTCGTCGCCAAGGTCAAGGTTGACCATGCGCTCGGCTTCCATTGACATCATCAATTCTAATCGATCAGCTGCGACACGTTGATAATAGGCTGTGTAATCATAGCTGGTGAATGCGTTGTCGCTGCCACCATTGTCGGCGACTGTTTTCGATAACTCGCCATCTGCGAGGTTTTTCGTTTTCTTAAAGAGGAGATGTTCCAAGAAATGCGCAACCCCTGACGATCCTGGCGTTTCATCTGCGGCACCAGAACGGTACCAGACCATATGTGTCACGACAGGTGCACGATTGTCGGGGATCACGACGATTTGCATGCCATTTTCAAGATAAAATTCCGTGACGCGATCGCGAAGGTCGGCCGCGCTTTGCGTCGCCCAAATTGCCAGTGTACCAAGTGCTAACAAAACCTTACGCATACAGAATTCTCCCTATTTCACACAAAGATAGGTCGACATTTGCATGATGCAAGCTCTTACACAGAGATGTGAGTATTTTATCGTGAAGGCATCGAGGGCGTTCCGACACCCATAAGCCGCCAGCGCTGAACCTCTTTAAAGGCATCGAGCGTTTCAAAACGATACGCTTGGTTATAGCGATCTACGCGGAACAGCTTGAAACTAGACCAGCGGGCATTGTTTTTGCGAAACCTTTCATCACGTTCGGCCAAATCCACACGAATGTTTGGTTCAAAGCCAAAACGCGATGCGTATTCAAACAATGCTTGATCACCCGCACCAATCGTCGAGCTGTCTGTATCGGGTTGCGCTTTGCCACCTAAGAGCGCGATTGCATCCGCTTGCGGTGTGGGATCCACACGATTTTTACCACCTGGTGTGGGCGATGGAAGCGATGCCAAATCTTGCGGGATCTCAAGGGGCTTGCTTGGGGCGACTGCGAATTCTTCGGGGCCTGCTTCCGGATCGTAAAGATCGCGCATACGCGATGTGCTTCCGCTGCACGCAGAAAGCGCCATGATCGCAATTATGCCAAAGGCTGTTAGTCGTTTCATGTAAGCTCCATCACTTGAGGAACAGCAATAGCCCAAAGTTTTGCCTAGGTCACCCCGTCTTTTGCATCTGTGGGGAAAATTGCCAATCCAATTGCCCCAGCAAAAATCAAGACGTCTGCCAAATTAAATGCATAAGGATTGTTGATCCCGCAACAAGACATGTTCAAGAAATCAACAACTGCGCCATAAATTACACGATCTAACGCATTTCCAAGCGCACCGCCCACCAATAGCCCACAGCTTAAGAACCCGTATGTCGTCAGTTTTGACCGCAGCGCCCAAATGACGATTGCAACGGAAATTACCACAGATAGACCAATCAGGACCCAACGTGCAGCTGCGCCATGCTCCGAAAAAAGTCCGAGGTTGATACCGTAATTCCACGCCATATGGAATCGTAACAAAGGTGGGAACACATCGTAATGTCCCAATGTCGGCAAATCCAAAGCAAAAAGAATGGCGACCTTGCTGATCTGGTCGATCAGAAAGGCCACCAAGGCGCTATAGAAAATGATCCGCATTAGTGGCGGAAATGGCGCATGCCGGTAAAGACCATGGCAAGGCCTGCGTCATCGGCGGCTTTGATAACGTCGTCATCACGCATCGAACCACCTGGTTGAATGATTGCTGTCGCGCCAGCTTCGGCTGCGGTTAAAAGACCATCGGCAAATGGGAAAAACGCGTCGGATGCTACGACCGATCCTTTGGTCAGAGGCGCAGGCAAGCCCAGCACTTCGGCCATATCTTGGGCTTTGCGCGCGGCAATGCGGCAACTGTCAACGCGGCTCATTTGTCCCGCACCAACGCCAACGGTTGCGCCGTCTTTTACATAGACAATGGCGTTGGATTTGACATGTTTCGCGACTTTCCAAGCAAACAGCAAATCACGCAATTCATCCTCGGTCGGGGCCCGTTTCGTCACGACTTTCAGGTCGTCCATCGTGATATGCCCGTTGTCTTTGTCTTGCACCAATAAACCGCCCGATACTTGGCGCACGGTCATCGCGGCCTGACGGGGGTCCGCCATCGCGCCCGTCGTCAAAAGCCGCAAGTTTTTCTTTGCGGCGAACACGTTGATGGCCTCTTGGGTTGCGTCGGGGGCAATGACCACTTCGGTAAAGATATTGGCAATTTCTTCGGCGGTGGCGCGGTCCAATGTTTGGTTCAATGCAATGATCCCGCCAAAGGCCGATGTGCGGTCGCAATCGAACGCGGCCCTGTAGGCGTCGACCAAGGTCGCGCCACGCGCGACGCCACATGGGTTCGCATGTTTGATAATTGCACAGGCCGGACCGTCGGCCGCGTCAAATTCACATGCCAATTCAAAGGCGGCGTCTGTGTCGTTGATGTTGTTGTAAGACAATTCTTTGCCTTGATGTTGAATTGCGGTCGCAACGCCAGGGCGGTCGGATCCATCAACATAGAATGCCGCCGCTTGATGTGGGTTTTCGCCATAACGCAGCGTTTGCGCCAATTCACCAGCGACAACGCGACGGCGCGGAGTTGTTTCGCCCAAGGCCTCTGCCATCCACGTGGACACTGCCGCGTCGTATGCGCCAGTGCGCGCATAGGCGCGCTTTGCCATTTTTTGACGGAATTTATAAGATGTTTGACCGTCGTTTGCGGCCAGTTCGCCCAACAGTTCTTCGTAATCTTCGACATCAACAACTGTTGTGACAAAGCCATGGTTTTTCGCAGCGGCGCGGATCATAGCCGGGCCGCCAATATCAATATTTTCGATGCAGGTGTCATAGTCCGCACCCTTTGCAACGGTTTCTTCGAATGGATAGAGGTTCACGACCAACAGGTCGATGCCCCCAATCCCGTGTTCCGTCATGGCTGCGACATGATCGTCATTATCGCGCAGTGCCAGCAAACCACCGTGTACCATCGGGTGTAGCGTTTTGACACGGCCGTCCATCATCTCTGGGAACCCCGTGATGTTGGCAACATCGCGCACGGGAATGCCCGCATCACGGATCGCCTTTGCCGAACCACCTGTTGACAGCAGTTCAATACCGCTTGCTTGTAGAGCTTTTGCAAGATCAATCAAACCAGTTTTATCAGAAACAGAAATCAGCGCGCGGCGCACGGGATAGAGGTCGGTCATAGTAAGGCGTGTCCTTTGGTCAACTTTCGACAATGGGATCTTCGCGAGTCACGTCGCGTACGGCCATTGCCGTATCATGTGCTTTCGCAAAAGACCACTGGATACGCGTTCCATACTCTATTGCGCGATGGGATAAAACGATCTGTTTTGTCGCGCGGGGCTGCAAACGACCCTTTTCCAGATATACGCTGGGTTCGATGGTCAAATGCGCGGATCCATCGTGGCGGAAAATCCAAATTTCCCCGCTTTTCAACGCCAAAGAAACCGCAGAGCCGCCCAGATCCATGTTTGCTTCGACATCGGGATGAAGGTGGAATTTGATTTGATAGGGAATACCCTGCAATTTGCTGGCCTCTAGTGCCTTATTGAACGCACGTTTGTGTTTTTCTGAGATTGCGATCAACAGATCTTCGCCGTTAATTTGTCGCCCGTCCGACAACAAATTCAAATCGCGCACATGCGTGAGACCAAATTTAGACACATAGCCGTCATGCGCGCCTTGAAACCGGATAAGCTCGGGATTATGTGTCATTTCGATTGGAACATGGGTTGGACCGTCAATCAACACTTCTCTTTCGACCCCCCCATAGGCAAGCCTGCGCCCAAGCCGCGCGCTTGAGCTGCCTTCGATGTAAAGCGTTGAATGTGACGGGGTAGCCCGACCTGCGCTGCGCCATTGTGCGCCAAATGTTTCGCCAGAGCCGCAGTTGACGATCAAGGGCCGTCGACCGGATGTTGCTTCAAACGCCAAGGTCGACGCATGGGCGTTGACCGATGCGCGCCCTTGCGGCGGTAAAGCTGCATCTATGACAATGCTCGTGCGTCCCGCAGCAATACGCGCATAGCCCATCGCCAAGCCATCAACATGCAGGTTGCGATTTCCTGATTGGGTCAAGGCATGGTCAAGTCGGCCATCAATGCCCCGACCGCCACCATGACATCGGGCAAGTGCCCCATCTGCATGACGCAAGGTGCGCAGCGTCGGTGCGATCCGATCAATCGCCGCGATATGAGAATCGGCCGGTGTCCAATTTGCATCGCGCAAGGCCGCGGCAGACCAACTGAGCAGTGTGAAAACCTCCAACAGTTCTTCGGGGTTGCGGGTGAGAATACCGCCCGTTTCATCGATCTGTGCATTGCATTCGCGCGCCAAAGCACGCGTTGCCGGTTGCACATGTTCGTCCATCCCAGTCAAGGATAAGCCTGCATAAATTAGACCTGTGAGGCTTTCAAAGCGTGGAAGACCGGGGGATGTGTTTCCCCACCGTTTAGACAAAAATAACGCTTGTCGGCCCAGTGCGCGGAAAAAGCGATCTTGATCGTTTTGGTCACGACCCTGAAGCAAGAACAAGGCATGATGAACCCAGCGGATTAAACGCCGACCTGTTAAATCGGGTAACCATCCAGGACCGCGCCCAGTGTCATAACGCTCTAACCAGCCAAATAACCAATCTTGCGCCGTGCTGCGTGCAGCGGTGTCGCCGACGGCGGCCAGATCATCCAGCCAGACAAAGCCATGAATTTCTTCGGCAAACGCTAAATCGGGGGGGGTAATATCCCAAATCATGGCCTGAGGGGCCTCAATCAAATGGCCGGCAAACATCAGATTTCCGGCCGCTAACTGCCGACCGCGGGCAAAGCTGCCAATCGATCTGGGTTCGGGTTGGGACACAAAGCCAGTTACCGGTTTTTTCATGCCGCTTTGACGCGCATGAAACACATGCATGGCACGCTGTATGCGTGCTGTAATATTGCCGGCCCTCACCATTTATCTCTGCCCTGATCGACGCGTTCTTATATACTTTCGACTATACACAGAGATTTTTGAGGGTGTCACCGATAAAATTTGTCCCTAGCTGTTCTTGCGCAACACTGCGATGTAAAATCCGTCTAGCCCACCTTTGTCGAACAAAAGGTCAGGCGTGATGCGAAGGCCGCCTTCTTGGGTAAGGCACTCTTTAGGGATATCTAGCCCATCGTAATTTACGGGATGTGGCGCCATATTTTTATGACGCACAAGCGCATCTTCGATTTGGCATTCGCCTTCGTCAGGGAAGAGCGAACAGGTGCAATAAACCAACAGTCCCTCGGGGTTCAAAAGGCTTACAGCATGATCAATCAAATCAGATTGAAGCTGAAAAAGCTGTGTGAACTTTGCGCCATCTTTGGAATAGGGCAGGTCGGGATGACGTCGAATGGTTCCCGTTGCGCTGCAGGGGGCATCCAGCAATATGATGTCATAGCTGCCATTATGCTCGAGGGCGTTTTGGGCGATCACTGTTGCTTTCAGATCGGTGCGCTCTAGGTTTTCATGTACGCGTTTTAGGCGATGTTCGGACACGTCCAGCGCCGTAACCTGCGCACCTGCGGCCGCCAACTGCATCGTTTTGCCGCCAGGTGCTGCGCAAATATCCAATACGGTTTTGCCTGCGATATCGCCCAAAAGCCGCACGGGCAGGGCTGCGGCGGCATCTTGAACCCACCAATCGCCCGCATCGAAACCGGGCAGTGTTGATACCTGCCCTGGATTTTTCAGACGCACTGATCCACCTAGAATGATTTCACCGTCTAGCGTTTCTGCCAGTTCGTCCAAGTGCGCATTGTTCTTTACTGTAATGTCCAAAGGCGGTGATTGAAAGTGTACGGCCTCAAACTGTGCAACCTTTTCAGGTCCATAGGCGGAAACCAAAGGCGCGCGCAGCCATTTGGGTAGTCGTGGCATCCGCAGGATGGTCCATTCTTGTGGACCTTTGTCCGCAACCTTACGCAAAACCGCATTGACCATGCCCTTAAAGGCTTGGGCGCGTTTGTTCCCAGCAACCAAATTAACCGCGTCATTGACGATACCATGCGCATCGCCGCCGGTGCACAGTTCCATCGTCGCAAGGCGCATAACATTTTGCACATAGAGCGGAGGAGCTTTGCGCATAAATTTTGACAGGATACGGTCGGCACGCTCTAATGCGCGAAGCGTGTCCATGGTCAGCCGCTGCGCGCGCGCACGATCGGCGGGTGATAACCCTTCCATTGCGCCAGATTGGGACAGCTCTGCCATCAATCGACCCTCTGACAGAATTTGCGTCATCATATAGACGGCACAAGAGCGTGCTGTTTTCTGTGGGGCTGCCATATCATCGTCCTTGCGTTCGGGTCTGTGCGTCCTATATCAATAGGGGAAGCGCGAGGAAAGAGACTATGGATCAAAAACCTGATTTACCCCCTGCGGCCCAACGTGCCCTGGCTGAAGCGGAAGAGCGCCGTAAAAAAACGCAAGCGGCTGAGCTGCCAAAAGAACTGGGCGGCCGCGATGGACCAGAACCCGTCCGTTTTGGTGATTGGGAGAAAAAAGGAATTGCCGTCGATTTTTAACGACGTTTCTCTGACCGCATTAATAGGAAAAGGCCAGCACCCACAATGGTCATGCTGCCCCATATCATCGGCGCATCTAGTGGTTCGCCAAAGACCAACACCCCTAGTCCAATTCCAAAAATAAGACGAATATAGCGAAATGGCGCCACCATGGAGACTTGGCCAGTCCGCATGGCCGTCATTAGGCTTGTATAAGCAAATACGCCAACAGCGACCGATAGGATCAATAAACCTGATGTTTGCAGGTCAGTCCTGACATAGGCTTTGCCTTCCCAAAGGCCATAGCACGCCCCGGCAAGGACAAGTGTCAAAAATCCATAGATGCCAAGTACCGCTGGCGTCAGCGAAACAGGTGCAGCACGGCTTGCAAGATCGCGCCCCGCGAACCCAAGCATGCCGACGACCGCCAAAATTGAGAGGACGGAAAAATCGTCTGACGATGGGCGCAACACGATAACGACACCGATCAGCCCCAGGCAGATCGCGGTCCATCGTCGCCATCCGACCGGCTCGCCCATGAACAGCGCAGCCCCGCCCACAACGACAAGTGGCGTGGCCTGCAAAATAACGGTCGTTCCCGATAACGACGTCATCGCAAGCGCAAGAATATAAAAAAGTCGCCCCGTGAATTCAAATATCACCCTTAATCGCATCGCCGCAGAAAGGGCGTCTTTGG
>RFZH01000260.1 GCA_009920815.1 Paracoccaceae bacterium | reverse complement strand
ACACTGATCAAATTCGCCATCGCTTGCGGCGTTGGTCCATCGCTGAAAGTCTTGCAAAAACGTGCGATGGATGTGTCCAAGCTTTTGCTGCCTTATGAACCCAATGAAGTTTTGGCAGAATTGGCCGCGTACAAGGCGGCTAACCCCGAGTTTAATATCGAACATGTGCATTTCTTCCCGCTGGGTGGGATCAAGACAAATGCAACATGGGTCACCGAAAATGGCGGCGCCTCTGGCGTTCCTGCAACCGCGTCTTAAGGAAACAAATGAATGGTAAAGACTATCGTAGAATCCAAAACCAAAACGGCGATTTTGGGCTTTGATCACCCGTTTTGTGTGATCGGCGAACGGATCAACCCGACAGGGCGCAAAAAATTGGCCGCAGAGTTGGAAGCCGGCGATTTTTCCACCGTAGAAAAAGACGCGATTGCCCAAGTTATGGCAGGTGCCGACATTTTGGACATCAACGCGGGCGTTGTTTACAACTCGAACCCGAACCCCAATGAAACCGAACCGCCCTTGATGACATCCATCGTCAAATTGGTGCAAGAACTGGTGGACGTGCCGTTGTGTATCGACAGCTCGGTTCCAGCGGCACTTGAGGCAGGTTTGCAAGCCGCCGAAGGTCGCCCATTGTTGAATTCGGTGACAGGCGAAGAGGAACGTTTGGAATTCGTTCTGCCTTTGGTCAAAAAATATAATGTTCCCGTTGTTGCGATTTCGAACGACGACACAGGCATTTCCGAAGACCCCGACGTGCGCTTTGCCGTCGCCAAAAAAATCGTGGAGCGTGCTGCCGATTTCGGCATCCCCGCGCATGACATCGTTGTTGACCCGCTGGTTATGCCAATCGGCGCGATGGCGACCGCAGGGAAACAAGTGTTCACCTTGGTCCGTCGTTTGCGCGAAGAATTGGGTGTAAACACCACCTGTGGCGCGTCAAACATTTCCTTTGGCTTGCCCAACCGTCACGGCATCAACAACGCGTTTTTGCCAATGGCCATGGGCGCGGGCATGACATCGGCGATTATGAACCCTGTCGCCCTGCCCGTCACGCAGACCAAAATCGCCGAGAAAAAAGCGGAAATCGCCGCAGCCGGCATCATCCTGCCCGAAGATATCGACGACGAAACATTCGTCACATTGTTCGGCATGGGATCCACAAATGCGCGCCCCGGCAAAGAGATGGAGGCCATTCGCGCCGCCAACCTTTTGACCGACAACGACCCACATGGTGGCGCGTGGATTGCGTTCAATAAACCCGGTGGCGCAGGTGACATGTCGGGCCCACGTGGTGGCCGTCGTGGCGGTCGTCGTCGCGGTTAACATCCCACACAGTTTACCCAAAACCCGCCCTAAGTTTGGGCGGGTTTTTTTATGTTTTATCCATTGTTTTCAGCCGGCTTTACCTTTCGTTAAATTCGTTTCGATATGTCTAAGCGAAAACGGATAAGCCCAAGATGAACGCCATAGACAGTCCAATCAAGACCATCACAGCACCACGTCTGACCCGCCAACAAAAAGCGGCAATTGTGGTGCGTTTTTTGATGAACGAAGGCGCTGATATCAATCTGTCGCAACTGCCCCCCGCTCTTCAGGCAAATTTGACCCGCGAAATTGCAGATCTGCGCTTGGTTGATCGCGCAACCTTGACCGAGGTGATCGAAGAATTTGCCGAAGAACTGGATGCTGTAGGGTTTTCTGCCCGCGGCGGCTTAGGCGAAGCGTTAAAGCTCTTGGATGGAAAAATCACACCGCAAACCGCAAAAAAACTGCGTGAAGATGCGGGGGTGCGCCTATTCGAGGATCCGTGGGATAGGATCAAGGGTCTGGATCTGGACGACCTTATTGAGATCTTGGATCAAGAAACCGCCGAAGTGGCTGCTGTTGTGTTGTCAAAGCTGGATGTCCCAGCAGCAGCCAAGATTTTAGCAAAGATGCCGGGCGAGCGTGCACGGCGCATCACTTATGCGATTTCAATGACAGCACAGGTCACCCCGACTGCGGTGGATCGTATAGGGCAATGTATTTTGTCACAAATCGACAATCGACCAGAATTTGCCTTTGTCGACCTGCCTGAACGTCGCATTGCTGCGATTTTGACCGCTGCGAATGATGCTCTGCGTGACGAAGTGTTAGAGGGTCTGCGCGATACGGACAAAGACTTTGCGGACCGCGTCGAACGTTCGGTCTTTACCTTTGACAGTATTCCTGAACGCATTGCGCAAAATGATATAGCCAAGGCGATCAAGACTGTTCCACAATCAGATTTGGTTGTCGCCTTTGCCTACGCGCGCAACATCGATCGTGGTGAAATCGTTGATTACATGCTGGGTGCAATGTCTAAACGCATGGTCGAGCGGATCGAAGATGAAGTCAAAGATTTAGGCAAGGTGACCCGCAAGGATGGTCAAGCGGCGATTGCCATGTTGGTCAGTGGCATCCAATCCCAAATTGCCGATGGCGAAGTATCTTTCATCAATGCCCAATCAGACGAGGACGACGATTAACGCAAAATTTGCGCGGCAAGCACTGGACCGTGATCGCGATCTTGCACGATTACCGCAAAGGATTGCCCGATTGCTGGGACGCGTTTTGTCCACTTGGGCGACTGATATGTACCGATCCTGGACATTGATTTTACAATATTGTGATAGGTGATTTCTTTGCCCTTATTTTCACCCTTTAGAATTTGGACAG
>RFZH01000259.1 GCA_009920815.1 Paracoccaceae bacterium | reverse complement strand
CTTCTTTGGCGCCGGCCAAGGGGGCGTCAAAATCGACCAAATCTTGGTCCAAAGCCACCCGCAGGCTATCAAGATCGGAAAAAGCAATATCATAACGCTCTTCGCGCTGACGCAGTTCAAAAACCAATTCACGCACTGTTGTTGCGTTGGTTTCAACAGATTCCTTCGGGATGCCTATTCTTTCACGAACCCACGCAAAATAAAGAATGTTTACCATGATCAATCCCGCAAGAAAGGACGCGCCTTGGCGAAATAATCCAGCCCCGTCACAAACGTTAATATTGCCGCAACCCACAATAGCAACATGCCGATGCGACCAGACCAAACCATGGCATCCACTTTCCAAATCAAACCATGCACATCGTCCTCTTGGCCATTGAGGACGTTAGAAATTATTTCACCGTCCATACCAATGGTAGACATGCCAACATAATGTTCAAACATGCCCTGAGAGAAAAGAACAGCGATTGCGATCATTTGGGCTGTGGTTTTCCATTTTGCCAGCTTTGTTACGCGCAGCGTTCCCGCAGTGTCGCCCAAAAATTCGCGCAAACCAGAAACGAACACTTCGCGGAACAAAATAACGGTTGCGGGCAAAACCAGCCAAGGGGACATGGACGAGTACCCTACAATCACCATCAACGCGATGACCACCATCGCTTTGTCGGCAATCGGGTCCAACATTGCCCCAAGTTTGCTTTCTTGCTTCCAAGCGCGCGCAAGAAAGCCGTCGAACCAATCTGTGATGGCCGCAGTGACAAACAAAACCAACGCAAACCAATCGGCGTAGGGTCTTGTGAAATACAAAAACATGACCGCAACGCCTGGCGCAGCGAGCAATCTAAGAGTGGTCAATATATTTGGCACGGTCCATTTCATAATCTTCTTCTAAACAATCATTTCCAATAGGAAAAGTGATCCGTTGGCTTTTCCGCACAATTATTTGAAATGTTGTAAGTCTGGGTCAGCTTGTAATCACAAAACAGTCGGAATATGCTTAACCCAAGCGCTTGGGCAAACGTCATAAGGCTTTTGTGAGGGCCATATAATGCCACAACTACAACTTGCCATCCAAAACCTATCTTGTGCAGCCTGTGCGGGTCGCGCCGAAAAAGCGATCCTGAGTGTTCAGGGCGCACATGGCTCTGTGAATCTGGCTACGCGGACCGCCAGTGTTGACGTGGACATGCGTGATTTTCCCAATGTGGTCCAATCATTGTCACGCGCAGGCTATCCCGCACGGCAAGCCGAAAGTTACCTTAAGATAGATGGGCAACACCGTGGTGACGCGGCCACGGCAATCGAAGCGGCATTGACCCACCATGCGGCAGTCACGCAGGCCAATGTGGATTTGGTTCAAGATCAGGTCTGGGTGCGATATGTCGAAGGCGCGATCTCCCCAAGGGATCTGGCGCAGTTGGTTAGCAATGCTGGTTTCTCCGCAACTGTTTTGAGGTCAGAGCAAGACAGCGCAGACGACACAAGCCACAGTGTCGAAAAAAATCACGCAATCGTTGCCGCCATCCTGACGCTTCCTGTGTTCGTTGTCGAAATGGGGGGCCATTTTATTCCCAGTGTCCATGCTTGGGTGCATGCGCTAATGCCGATGCAACAACTGTGGTTGTTTGAATTCTTAATCACAACGCTCATTATGGTGTGGCCGGGACGCGCATTTTATACAAAAGGCCTGACTGCATTGGTCAGACGCACCCCTGAAATGAATACCCTCGTTGCCTTGGGAACCTTGGCCGCATGGACATATTCAACGACCGTAACCTTTGCGCCATCTCTCTTTGCCGATGCCCAAAGATACGTTTACTTCGAAGCCGCTGCAGTCGTCATTACGTTAATTCTTGTGGGCCGATATTTGGAAGCCCGCGCAAAAGGGCAAGCAGGCCAAGCCATCAAAGCGTTGATGGGTCTTGCGCCCAAGACCGCGCGGGTTTTGCGTGACGGTGACTGGATCGAAATTGAAATCGCGGATATTCGCCGCAACAATACGATACAGGTCCGCGCCGGCGAAAAAATTCCCGTTGATGGTATTGTCCAAGATGGCCATAGCTATGTCGATGAATCGATGTTGACCGGTGAACCTATCCCGTTGGCGAAAACGGCGGGCGACGTGGTTTTGGGTGGCACAGTCAACCAAGATGGCACACTAGTTTACAAAGCAACAAAAGTTGGCGCAGACACTGTTCTTGCAGGTATCGTATCGATGGTGGTTGCAGCCCAAGGCACCAAACTGCCCGTTCAAAAACATCTCGATAAAGTGATCCAAGTCTTTGTGCCTGTGATATTAGCAATCGCCGCGATCACGCTTGCAGCGTGGATGGTCTTTGCGCCACAGCTTGGAATAAATCACGCCCTCATCGCCGCCGTCAGTGTTTTGATCATTGCCTGTCCCTGTGCGTTGGGCTTGGCAACACCAACGTCAATTCTTGTTGGAACCAGTCGCGCGGCAAACATGGGGGTTCTGTTTCGCAAGGGTGACGCCTTACAACGCATGGCAGAGATCCGTTCGGTCGCCTTTGACAAAACAGGCACATTGACTGTTGGGCGCCCTGATATCGTGGATCACTGGATGGCTGAGGGCACGGATCGTCAAGCGATCTTGGCCATCGCGGCAGGTCTGCAATCTGCTTCGACGCACCCGATTGCGCGCGCGGTGGTCAATTTCGTCAATGATCAAGGTATCGAGGCCACGCCGGTTACAGCGTTCCAAAC
>RFZH01000258.1 GCA_009920815.1 Paracoccaceae bacterium | reverse complement strand
ATCATCCACAACAATGCCGATGTGGTTCAATCCGTTGACACGGCGATACCGCGTTTCTGCGTCATTGAGGTCAAATGGTGGGCGGTACAAGGCAAGATACCGGTCATCATCCCCCACATGAATGGTAAACCCCGTTTCCATCGCGGACCCTTGCCACCGTATGCGCCAACCAAAAACACGGCCCAACCATTCGGCTGCGGCCTGTGGATCGCGGGTGGTGACGTTGACATGTTCTAATCCAATTTTCATTGTTGATCCCTTTCTTGTTTTAACGATCAACTGTGTTTATAAAATCTCAAGTTAACTTGAGATCAAGGGTTTTTTATGCGTGAATATTCGATTGGATTTGTGGCGAAACGGACCGGCCTGCCCGTGTCCACGATTCGGTATTATGACGACTGTGGCCTAATCCAATCGAACAAAAATCGCAGCGGTCATCGCCGGTTTGCCCGCGCCCAAATTCGCCGCGTGGCGTTCATCATGGCGGCGCAGCGGTTCGGATTTAAACTGGACGAGATCAAGGCGCAGTTGGATCAACTGCCCAACGGCCGCACGCCCACAGCCCGCGATTGGCATCAGCTCTCGGAAAGCTTTCGCCATCATCTGGACCGTCGGATCCAAGACTTGCGCCAACTGCGCGACAAATTGGACAGCTGCATCGGGTGTGGATGCCTCTCACTTGACGCTTGCGCGATTTACAATGTCGATGATCACCATGGCACGCGGGGCGCAGGCGCGCAAAACCTGTTCACATAAAAAAGACCCGGGATAAACCCGGGCCAGTCCAACAGGGAGGAAGCGTATCTTAACCCGGATACGCGCGGTATCTTCTGTCGTCTCTATATACGTCTTTATATTAGTAAATGTTATGCCATACGTTAACACTTAAGATCATCTTGATATTAATTTATACCCACCAGATTCGGTCACAAGAAGGCGCGTTTGTGTCGGATCTGGTTCTATTTTCTGTCTTAAACGGTAAATATGTGTTTCAAGTGTGTGGGTTGTGACGCCTGCATTATATCCCCAGACTTCGTGCAAAAGCGTATCTCGTGGTATAATTGCATCATCTGCACGATATAAAAATTTCAAAATGTTGGTTTCTTTTTCAGTAAGCCGAATTATTTTGCCATCTTCTGTCGTCAAAAGTTTGGCACTTGGCTTAAAAGTATATGGACCCAAGCCAAATGTCGCATCCTCGGATTGTTCGTGTTGGCGCAACTGGGCGCGCACCCGTGCCAACAAGACCGGAAATTTAAAGGGTTTGGTGACATAGTCATTTGCCCCCGCATCAAGACCCAAAATAGTATCCGAGTCTGTATTGTGTCCCGTCAACATAATCACAGGACACGACACGCCATTTTTTCGAATAACACGGCACAACTCGCGGCCATCAGTGTCAGGAAGACCAACATCCAAAATAATCAATTCAGGAGCCCCCGATTTAAGATGGGCCAATGCATCCTGGCCTGAACCTGCTTCGACAACGTCAAAATCTTGCGTCATAAGAAGTTGTTCGGCCAAAACCTCGCGCAAATCATCATCATCATCAACCAGCAAGATATTTTTTACTTTTGCCATCTCTTACTCCTTCGTCTTGATCTAAGAGTGGGGACAGCACGGCAATCTTTCAAGGAATATCGCAAAACTTCACGGCCAAGTGTAAATTTTGCTGAAATTGAAACAATTCGACATATCAGGCCATAAATGGCGTTTCACTTTCAAAGAATTGCAGCTAAATCAAAAGAAACACAGGACTGTATATGCTGGGATTAACCACATCTGAAAAACTTGCACGCGCCTTGTCAGAAATGCGCATGGGTATTCCTGTGATCTTACGAACTGAAACAAACGCAGGATTGGTGATATCAGCTGAAACAATTCCGGCTGACCGGTTTGACGAAATACGCGCAAACTTTGCCGCACCTTATTTGGCGTTAACCCATCGACGTGCTGAAACAATCAAGGTCTATGCCTTTGATGGATCATTTGCCCGCATAGCGATCCCTCGTGACAGAACGCTCAGTTGGGTCAAGAATGTGGCTGATCCTGCGGCATTGCATATTTTTCGCCCTGACACGGGGGCCGACGAACATTATGCCATGGAAATCGGCCGTGTCACACGATCCGACGTCGTATTGGTTCGACTACATTCCGCCTGTTTCACGGGCGATGTGATGGGCAGTTTGAAATGTGATTGCGGGCCCCAACTGGACGCTGCTCTGCATCACATGGGCGACGAAGGGGCAGGCATTCTACTGTATCTCAATCAAGAGGGCCGCGGCATTGGATTGGTCAACAAAATGCGCGCGTATTCATTACAAGATCAAGGCTTTGACACCGTAGAAGCCAATCATCGCCTTGGCTTCGAGGATGACGAGCGTGATTTTCGCATCGGTGCGTCAATCCTGCGCGAAATGGGCATTTCAAAAATTCGTTTACTTACGAACAATCCACGAAAAATTGAAATGATGCAGAGAAACGGAATAACGGTGGTCGAACGCGTACCGTTGAAAGTGGGCCAGACCCAAGAAAACAGTGGATATCTTGCCACGAAAGCGCGCAAATCAGGGCATTTATTATGAACTTTGACCTTAGGCTGACGCCGAAAGGATTACTGTATCGCGGTAAAAGGTTTCCCTGTTCAATCGGCCGAACAGGTTTAGTGCACACAAAACAAGAAGGCGACGGCGCAACTCCGATCGCCGATTTGCGTATCGTCGACATGTTATATCGCCCTGACCGCATTAGACGCCCATG
>RFZH01000257.1 GCA_009920815.1 Paracoccaceae bacterium | reverse complement strand
TAAAGCCACGTTTTTTGTCAGCTGCATGGTCACATTCTTTGAACGCACAAGGCCTGCTTCCAACATTGCAAAACCAGCTGCCATCCAAAATACAAGAAAGCCACCCACCAAAAACAAAAGTGAATTTAGGATGAACACAGTATCCGTGGCGACCAATTTTTGGGCCTCTTGTTCGGCAAAGACCATAGATGGCACGCCAAGGCCAAGGCCTAAGACAAGTGCCGATTTAAGAAAACTTTTATACATTTCACTCATTCCTTTAGATTGCATCTGCACCAGTTTCGCCTGTGCGCACGCGAATGGTTTGTTCCACGTCCAGCACAAAGATTTTGCCATCTCCGATTTTTCCAGTTTTGGCGGTTTGTGTGATTGTTTCGACGACCTGCTCGGCCATCGCGCTGTCAACGACCAGTTCTAATTTGACCTTAGGCACAAAATTGACAGCGTATTCTGCGCCGCGATAAATCTCGGTATGCCCCGATTGCGATCCAAATCCTTTGATTTCAGTCACCATCATTCCTTTGATGCCAATGTCCGTGAGGGCTTGTCTGACATCCTCAAGCTTGAATGGCTTAATTGTCGCTATGATCAACTTCATTTGCTTTCCTTTCGAAAACTGCTGTTCAGGCTGTGCAATCAGGAAAAGATGAAATATGCAGGCAGGGAATAAGTTTCGGGTAAAATTATGAGTGTGTTCGCAATATTGTGCATAAAATTTGCGCAACTAAATGCGAAAGATTAAAAATTAATCGATTTGTTGGCGCTTGCTTTTGGTATTTAGGGCTAAACAAGTTTTGAAAATCACGATAGACTCGGTGGAAAAGGTCGGGCAGGACCAATGGCAGAGAATAGAAAAACCCCACGGCTCGTTGCGGATAAGCGGCGACCAAAAGCGCAAACGCAGGTGAGAAAAAAACCTGTGCTAAAGCCAAAATCACGTAAAGCAAAACCCAAACGTGGTCTTGTTGCCCGCGTTTTTTATGGCGTGTTTGGTGCGATCTTTCGCGTCATTTGGGGCATAACGTGGCGTGGCGGATTGGTGCTTGGTTTGATCTTGGCGGGTGCGATTGCCTACCTCGTCAATACGATGCCCAAAATGGAAGAGATGTTGGATGGTCGGGCCCGTGGCTCGGTCACGCTCATGGATCATCAGGGTCAGGTCTTTGCATGGCGGGGCGATCAATTCGGTGGGATCATCACTGCTGATACGGTTTCTCCACATCTCAAGAATGCGATCATCGCGACCGAGGACAAAAGGTTCTATAGCCATTTTGGCATCAGTCCGCGCGGCATTGCCAGCGCGATACGCATCAACCTTCGCGAAGGGCGCGGCGCACTCTCTGGGCATGGCGGGTCAACGATTACCCAACAAACAGCAAAGCTTTTGTGTTTAGGGACGCCGTATGATCCCAAACAATGGAAGAGTGAAGCAGCCTATGAAGCAGATTGTCGTCAAGGTTCTTTGTGGCGCAAGGTAAAAGAAGCCACATATGCCATGGCGATGGAGGCGAAATATACCAAGGATGAAATCCTGACGATTTATTTAAATCGTGCCTTTTTAGGCGCTGGCGCGCGTGGTTTTGAGGCCGCAGCACAGCGATATTTCGGCCATTCCGCCGCAGAGGTCACCCCGCCAGAGGCTGCGATGTTGGCAGGTCTCTTGGTCGCGCCTACACGCTATGCGCCGACCAATAACCTATCGCGATCGCAAGAACGTGCCAATGTCATCATTGGCTTAATGGAGGCTCAAGGATACCTGAGCGGGACAACAGCAAAGCTTGCCCGTGATAATCCCGCCGAGTTGTCCGAGGCGGCAGAAGCAAAAGCAGGAGGGTATTTTGCTGATTGGGTTATGCAATCTGGGCCCGAATATTTTACTAAGAATACGACAGAGGACGTCATTATCCAGACGACCTTGGATCAGCGGATTCAGAAATCGGCAGAAGAGGCATTGCAATTCATTTTTGACGAAAAAGTCAAAGAAGGATCCGCAGCCCAAGCCGCAATCGTTGTGATGTCCGCAGATGGTGCGGTCCGTGCAATGGTTGGCGGACGCAAAAGCAAAGTCTCTGGTGCGTTTAACCGCGCCACGCAAGCGCTGCGCCAGACGGGATCCAGTTTCAAGCCGTTTGTTTACGCAACTGCGCTTGAACTGGGGTATTCACCGATGGATACCGTTGAGGATGCGCCTTATACTCTGAATATTCCTGGGTCGGGACCATGGAGCCCTAGAAATTATACAAAGGAATTTCGCGGGACAGTGACCCTGACCGAGGCACTGACCCATTCTCTAAATATTCCTGCCGTTAAAATATCCGAAGCCGTGGGCCGTGAAAATGTGCGCAAAGTTGCGGGCGATTTTGGAATATCGTCAGATCTTGCGCAAGGACCAGCCATTGCTTTGGGGGTATCCGAAGCGACGTTAATCGAAATGGTTGGTGCCTACGCTGGTATTTTGAATGGTGGATCATCGGTCACGCCATATGGTTTGGTCGAATTGCGTCTTTTGGGGGATGATGCCCCTTTGATGGGAAGTGCGGGTGGCATCGGCGAGCGCGTCATTCGCAAACAAGCTGCAGAGAACCTGATCTATATGATGAACAAGGTCGTCACCGAAGGGTCCGGCCAACGTGCGCAAATTTCCGGTTGGGAAGTTGCCGGAAAGACAGGAACGACCCAGGCGGCCAGGGATGCCTGGTTTATCGGATTTACAGCTGATTATGTGGCAGGTGTTTGGATGGGGTATGACGATAATACACC
>RFZH01000256.1 GCA_009920815.1 Paracoccaceae bacterium | reverse complement strand
CGCAAGCTAAGCTAAAACATAAAACCCCTGCCTTTGCAGGGGTTTTTGTTTGGGGCGCGATTCAATTTGTTCCCCTTTTAATTGGCGGCTTGGGACCATATATCAAGCACAGGTAAGTCAAAGGGGTCGGATGTGTTTCGCTGGATTTTACGTATTATTTTAATCGTCGGTGTTGGCGGTTTTTTGCATTATACTTTGCCACAACATGATATCGTGCGGATCACAGATACCTATGAAAAACGCATTGATTTTGGATCAAACAGCTGGTTCTGGGCGTCGGCAGATGCGGGCGCCGCAACCAATGCGACAAACCGAGATGTCTTTTTTATTCAAACGTTTATGACCGATGATAGCCCAATGATTTACCGTAACGAGGATACCGGTTGGTCGTGGCCACCCTATTTCAAATTCGATACATCGAACCTTCAGGCCGAGGCGTCCGATTTGATGTCCAAGAAAAATGAAGGTGATCCGCAGTGGGCGGTCGTGACGCACTATGGCTGGCGCAATGAATATTTTTCAATCTATCCAAATGCGGTGTCGATCCGTCCCGCCAACGGACCGGATGAACAGATCATTCCGTGGTTTAACATTGTTTTGCTCACTATTTTGGCGGGGGTCTTTTGGGCGGTTTGGGTGCGTTGGGTGCGCTTTCGCACGGCGCGCATTGATCCGATCACCCAACGCATTGGCGATTGGTTTTCGGACATTTGGTTGAAAATCCGCCGCAAATAATCAGCAACAAACACGATCTGTAACACGTCGGTATTGCGTCGGTATTACGTCTGTGCCAACCGCACGTCGGTGTTACGCTTTATTTACGTTCTAATTCGTGATCATAGCGTTGTTTTGCGATTTTTTCGTTCCGCTCGGCAACCTTCAGATCCGCGAGACTTTGTTCGACATAGTTCAAATGTGCTTCGACGGCTGCGCGCGATGCTGACGGATCGCGCGATTGGATGGCGTCATTTATGGCGCGATGTTGGCCCAACAATTCATCGCGCGTGGTGCGCTGTTTGAACATCGCTTGGCGATTATAAAACACGCCTTCGCGCAGCAATTCATACATGGACCGCATCATGTGCAGCATGATTACGTTGTGGCTTGCCTCAATGATTGACAGATGGAAATCCGCATCCAGCCGTGCCTCATCCGATGGGTTGCGACGTGTGTGGGCAGACTCCATTTTATCGTAAATGGTTTGGATGACCTTAAGATCGGTGTCTGACCCATATTTTGCGGCCCGTTCTGCGGCCAACCCCTCCATATCACGGCGGAAAGAGACATAGTCAAACACCGCTTCGTTATGGGTGGAAAATAATCGCACTAAGGCAGGTGAAAATGCGTTGCCCAAAACATCGGCGACGTAAATGCCTGCACCCGCTTTGGATGCTAACAGGCCGCGTTCTTGCAAATCCGCGATGGCTTCGCGCAGCGATGGGCGGGACACCCCCAAACGGTCGGACAATTCACGTTCCGCTGGCAATCGTTCACCGGGGCGCAGAATGCCGCGCAAAATCAGTTCTTCGATTTGGTGCGTCACGGCATGCGACAGTTTTTCAGATGCGATTTTCTCAAACGGCATGGCAACCCTATTGGTTCAAAGTTTTTACCAATATAACGCGTTCATTTGTTTTCACAATGTTTTAGATGCCCAGCGATTTTTGCATAAAGACTGAATATTCGGATGCCTCATAATCACCAAATGGCCCACAATCGCGAAACCCGTTTTTGTAATATAAGCGATGCGCAGCATCCAGACCGACACCTGTTTCCAAACGTAATTCGCTGATTTGCAAGTCTTTTGCCACCGATTGGATATGTTCCAAAACGCTTTGACCCAACCCCATACCGCGTGCGGCGGGGTCGGTGAAAAACGATTTAATCTCGCCATAACCATCCTTAACCGCCAAGGCTCCACAGGCCCGATAGGCCCCATCAACACGGGCGCCAAAAAAGTGGATCGTTGGTACGCATAGGTCATCAATTTCTAGAAAATGATTGTCTTTGGGCGAAAAAAGCGCGCGCATCAATGCGTGACTTTGACCTAATAAGGCACGAATGCCCGCATGGCGCGGTGCCGCATAGTCGATTTCGATCATCTGTACCTCATGCGTTTTAAGGCAATATCTTGTGGATAAACTGGTCTATTCCCCTGTATCCTGTGGTGGGGCGTTGACTCGTAACCGTTCCTAGGGGACGATTAGATAACAGAATCAGCCACAAGGACAAGCGTGCGCTTTACTCGTTTAAAACTGACTGGCTTTAAAAGCTTTGTTGATCCAACCGATCTGATCATTCAGGACGGATTGACGGGTGTTGTCGGTCCAAACGGGTGTGGCAAATCCAATCTGCTTGAGGCGCTGCGTTGGGTCATGGGCGAAAACCGTCCGACCGCCATGCGGGGTGGCGGGATGGAGGACGTGATTTTCGCAGGCGCGGCAACGCGTCCGGCCCGTAACTTTGCCGAAGTGTCCTTGATGATCGACAATTCCGATCGCGTGGCACCGGCGGGGTTCAACGATACCGACATGTTGGAAATCGTGCGCCGCATCACCCGTGATGTCGGCAGTGCGTACAAGGTCAGCGGCAAAGATGTACGCGCCCGCGATGTGCAAATGTTGTTTGCGGATGCGTCGACGGGGGCGCAATCGCCAGCTTTGGTGCGTCAGGGACAGATTTCAGAATTGATCAATGCAAAGCCGAAAAACAGGCGCCGCATTTTGGAAGAGGCCGCAGGTATTTCGGGCCTGTATCAACG
>RFZH01000255.1 GCA_009920815.1 Paracoccaceae bacterium | reverse complement strand
CGTCAATAGCACCGCGCAAGGATGATAATATAAACGCCCTCGATAGCGAGACTTATGCCAAGAATAACTTGGGCTTTAGTCTTCCGAAGGATATGGATATCAGCACGCGGCGCAAATTAGATTTCTTTATCAAAAGCTTTCCAAAAGCTGCGAAAATGACCGGCGAAGATGAGCTGGCAAAAATACACATTGAGAAAATCAATGCGTTGCTTGCACGTCAAATCCTTGAAGAATTGGGAATTGGGGCAAAAGAGCAAGAAAAAGCAAACTAAGCCCCAATGCAATAAACCAAGTTATTTCACACGCTACACCTTTAGACCGGAGGCTTAACAATGAAGCAAAACGAAATTAGGTCTCAGCCTAGCGATAAAAACAAACATGTTCGGCTGTCATATTCTCAAAGCTATGGGGCCATGCTTGGGATTTTGCGGTCCGACAATCAAGACCCATACCTAACGCGCCAAATTGAATTTTTCTGCAAATCGTTTCGTGCACTTCAATCACATAAAGACGTTGATTCAATCGCACATCAACACCTGAAGCAGGTTACGAACTTAATTGCCAAACAAATCCTAAGGGAACTTTCATGTTCCCAGGATCGCATGAATTTGCATTAATTCGTCGATGCTCTGTAATATTCAAGCCCCCCTCCAAAGGGGCTGGACGCTGTAAGACCCCTGCTATATAAGCGGGCACATGACCTACCGTTCGATCATTATTATTCGAATTATATACCCGGCACTCTGATCTGAGATGCCGGGAAAAGGCGTTTGATGTGTCGCGCCGACCCACCCTTATAAATGAAACCGAGAAGATCAAGGACCAAGAAAATGGGCTCGGATACACCTGATTACAAAGATACCTTAAACCTGCCTAAAACCGAATTTCCAATGCGCGCAGGTTTGCCACAACGTGAACCTGATTGGCTGGCACGATGGGAAAAAATGGGTATCTATGACCGCTTGCGCGAAAAAACGGGGCGTGCGCCATTTGTGCTGCATGATGGCCCCCCCTATGCGAACGGGCATTTGCATATCGGTCACGCATTGAACAAGATCCTGAAAGACTTCATCGTGCGCAGCCAACAGATGCTGGGCCGTGATGCGCGGTATATCCCAGGTTGGGATTGCCACGGTTTGCCGATCGAATGGAAAATCGAAGAACAATACCGCGCCAAAGGCAAAAACAAAGACGAAGTTGACGTTGTCGATTTCCGTGCCGAATGCCGCAAATTCGCCGAAGGCTGGGTCGATGTTCAACGCGAAGAATTCAAACGTTTGGGCGTGACAGGCAAATGGGAAAACCCGTACTTGACCATGAATTTCCACGCCGAACGCGTGATCGCCGAAGAATTCATGAAATTCCTGATGAACGGCACGCTCTATCAGGGGTCAAAACCCGTGATGTGGTCGCCAGTTGAAAAAACCGCGCTGGCCGAGGCCGAAATTGAATACCACGATCACAAATCACATACGATCTGGGTGCCGTTCAAATTCCGCTCTGCGCCGGATGCGATTGCAAATGCGCGTGTTGTGATCTGGACCACGACGCCATGGACGATCCCATCGAATAAGGCCGTCGCCTATAACCCCAAGATCGCCTATGGCCTGTACCGCGTGGATGAAACACAAGATGAAAGCTGGACCAATGTCGGTGATCTGTACATCTTTGCCGATAAATTGGCGGCCGATGCGTTAGATAAATCACGCGTCACCACGTTCACCCGTGTGGCAGACGTCACCAACGATCAATTGGCGGATGCCGTTTGCGCGCACCCGTTTGCCGAGATGGATGATTTCTGGTCCTATGACGTGCCAATGATTGATGGCGATCACGTGACTGATGATGCAGGCACGGGTTTTGTTCATACCGCACCCAGCCATGGTGCCGACGACTATGAATGTTTCGTCAAACGCAACTGGATGGATCGCATGACCCACAACGTGGGGGAAATGTCCGAATTCCTGCCGCATGTGCCGTTCTTTGCTGGCCTACAAGTCTTTGACCACAAAGGAAAAGAGGGCAAAGCAAACACCGCCGTCATCGACAAATTGGTCGAAGCAGGCGGCATCATTGCCCGCGGTCGTGTGACACACAGCTATCCGCATTCATGGCGGTCGAAAGCGCCGGTCATTTTCCGCAACACACCACAATGGTTTGCCGCGATTGACCGTGCCGTTGGCGATGGTCAGGACACATATGGCACCACCATCCGTGAACGTGCACTGACGTCGATTGATAAATTGGTCAAATGGACGCCGCAAACCGGCCGCAACCGCCTGTATTCCATGATCGAAGCACGCCCTGATTGGGTTCTATCGCGCCAACGTGCATGGGGCGTTCCGCTGACCTGTTTTACCAAAAACGGATGCTTGCCAACGGATGATGATTTCCTCTTGCGCAATGACGCGATCAATGCACGCATTTCCGAGGCTTTTGAAACCGAAGGCGCGGATGCGTGGTACAAAGATGGCGCAAAAGAACGGTTCCTGTCGGGTATCGTCAACCCGGATGAGTACACCCAAGTATTTGATATCTTGGACGTCTGGTTCGATTCTGGATCAACACACGCCTTTGTTCTGCGTGACCGCGAAGACGGGTCTGACGACGGCTTGGCCGACCTTTACCTTGAAGGCACCGACCAACACCGCGGATGGTTCCATTCATCCATGTTGCAAGCCTGCGGCACACGGGGCCGCGCCCCCTATCGTGGCGTTCTGACCCATGGGTTCACCTTGGATGAAAAAGGCATGAAAATGTCAAAATCCTTGGGCAACACCATC
>RFZH01000254.1 GCA_009920815.1 Paracoccaceae bacterium | reverse complement strand
ATCGCCGCTGTCAGCGTCGTTTTACCATGGTCAACGTGACCAATTGTGCCGATGTTGCAGTGTGGTTTGCTGCGATCAAACTTTTCCTTTGCCATAATGGCCTCCTGTTAGTTGACGGTCGAGACTGCGACAGTCTCGACCAAGTGGGGTTTAGGCAAATTTTGCCTGAATTTCTTCTGCGATATTGTTTGGCACTGGGTCGTAGTGGTCAAACAACATCGTGAACTGAGCGCGGCCAGATGACATTGAACGCAATGTATTGATATAGCCGAACATATTCGCCAAAGGCACCATTGCGTTAATTGCAACGGCGTTGCCGCGGCTGTCTTGGCCAGTCACTTGACCGCGACGTGATGTCAGGTCTCCGATGATACCGCCTGTGTATTCCTCTGGGGTAACAACTTCTACCTTCATCACTGGCTCTAGCAATTTCGCACCGGCTTTTTTCATGCCTTCACGCATACACATACGTGCCGCGATCTCAAACGCTAGAACAGAAGAGTCAACGTCATGGTACTTACCGTCGATCAATGCAACTTTGAAGTCGATCACTGGGAAGCCAGCCAAGGGGCCGCTGTCCATAACGGATTGGATACCCTTTTCAACACCCGGGATGTATTCTTTTGGAACTGTACCACCAACGATACGGCTTTCGAAAGAATAACCTTCGCCTGGTTCTGTCGGGCTAATGATAAGTTTGACTTCAGCAAACTGACCTGAACCACCAGATTGTTTTTTGTGGGTATATGTGTGCTCAACCTCATGAGAGATTGTTTCACGATAGGCCACTTGTGGTGCACCGATGTTCGCTTCGACCTTGAATTCACGACGAAGACGATCAACAAGAATGTCTAGGTGAAGTTCGCCCATGCCTTTCATGATGGTCTGACCGGATTCTTGGTCAGTTTCCACGCGGAAAGATGGATCTTCGGCTGCAAGACGTGCAAGACCTTGTGACATTTTCTCTTGGTCGCCTTTTGTTTTAGGCTCGACCGCGATTTCGATCACAGGCTCTGGGAAGGTCATGGTTTCAAGAACAACAGGCTCTTTTGCGTCACACAATGTGTCACCGGTTGTTGTTTCTTTCAAACCTGCAAGCGCGATGATGTCGCCTGCAAACGCTTCTTCGATTTCTTCACGGTTGTTTGAGTGCATCATCATCATACGACCGATGCGCTCTTTCTTACCTTTGGTCGAGTTCACGACGCTGTCGCCTTTGTTCAAGACGCCAGAGTAGATACGTGTAAATGTCAAAGAACCAACGAATGGGTCGTTCATGATTTTGAACGCAAGACCAGCGAATGGCATGTTGTCATCTGCACGACGCGCAATGTTACGTGTCTCTGTTTCGTCGCCTGGCTTAAAGCCCATGTAATCGACAACATCCAAAGGAGATGGAAGATAGTCGATAACCGCGTTCAACAATGGCTGTACGCCTTTGTTTTTGAACGCAGAACCGCCAAGAACAGGAACGAATGCCATTGCCAGAGTACCTTTGCGCAGTAATTTACGCAGGGCTGGAACGTCTGGTTCTTCGCCTTCTAGGTACGCCATCATCGCGTCGTCGTCCATTTCTACGGCCGCTTCGATCATTTTACCGCGCCATTCGTCCGCCATGTCTTTCAACTCTGGACGAATGTCAGCCTTGACCCAAGACGCGCCAAGGTCTTCGCCTTGCCATAGCCATTCTTGCATGGTGACGAGGTCAATCAGGCCTTCCAATTCAGTTTCAGCACCGATTGGGATACCAACTGGAACAGCACGCGCGCCTGTACGATCTTCGATCATACGTACACAGTTAAAAAAGTCCGCGCCGATTTTGTCCATTTTGTTGACAAAAACGATACGTGGAACTTTGTAACGGTCTGCCTGACGCCACACTGTTTCGGTTTGTGGCTCAACACCTGCGTTCGCATCCAAAACGCAAACAGCACCGTCCAAAACCGCCAAAGAACGTTCAACTTCGATGGTGAAGTCAACGTGACCTGGGGTGTCGATGATGTTCAAGCGGTGCTTTGGTGTGTCCGCTGTTTCGCCGTCTTCTGTACGTTCCCAGAATGTGGTGGTCGCAGCAGAAGTAATGGTGATACCACGCTCTTGCTCTTGCTCCATCCAGTCCATGGTGGCCGCACCATCGTGCACCTCACCGATGTTGTGGGATTTACCTGTATAGTACAGAATACGTTCGGAACAGGTTGTTTTACCTGCGTCGATGTGCGCCATAATACCAAAGTTACGGTACTCGGACAGTGGGTAATCGCGTGCCATTGTTTAGCGGTCCTTGTAAAATTACCAGCGGTAGTGGCTGAACGCTTTGTTTGCGTCTGCCATTTTGTGAGTGTCTTCGCGCTTTTTAACCGCAGCACCACGAGAGTTTACGGCGTCCAAAAGTTCACCTGCAAGACGCTCTTCCATGGTGTTTTCGTTGCGGCCACGGGACGCGTTGATCAACCAACGGATCGCCAAGGCTTCACGACGCTCTGGACGAACTTCGACTGGAACTTGGTACGTTGCACCACCCACACGACGAGAACGAACCTCAACCGATGGTTTGATGTTGTCGAGCGCTTCGTGGAACACTTCCACAGGCGCGCGTTTAATTTTGCTCTCAACGCGGTCTAGCGCGTTGTAAACGATTTTTTCGGCAACCGACTTTTTACCGTCGATCATCAAGTTGTTCATAAATTTGGAAAGAACCCGATCGCCAAACTTGGCGTCAGGTAATACTTCACGTTTTTCAGCAGCGTGACGACGAGACATTTATATTTCCTCTTACTTCGGACGCTTCGCGCCGTATTTCGAACGGCGTTGTTTACGGTCTTTAACGCCCTGAGTATCCAGAACACCACG
>RFZH01000253.1 GCA_009920815.1 Paracoccaceae bacterium | reverse complement strand
TGAAAGTACCTGAGCTGGTATCAAACCACACACAATTCGAAGGTCCAGCACTCTATACTTTGACCTTCTTCTTGGTGATGAACAAAGCAAAATTCGAAAGCCTGCCTGCCGATATCCAAGAGATGATCGACAACCATTCAGGTTTGATGTTCTCGATTTTTGCGGGTGCAACACAGCAAGATGCTGACTGGCAAGCGCGCGCTGTTGCCGAAGAATTGGGTAACAATATCATCACCGTGACCGACACTGGCCCATGGCGTGAGTTGGTCGAACCAATCTATGCAGATTGGATCGCGGACATGAAAGGCAAAGGCATTGACGGTCAGGCCTTGATCGACGAAGCCCGTGCTTTGATGGCGGAATATTCTGCTAAATAACTAAAATAAACCGTTAGGCCGCGGAAATTCCGCGGCCTAATTGTATTGATTTGAGGAACGACCATGCACCGTTTTTTCCTTTCGTTTTCGAAAGTTATGGCCTTGCTGGGTGGTTTGGTTTTAACCATTCTTATCCTGTTGATTGTCACGTCAATTCTGGGGCGCACATTGAACAGCGTGCTGCATACGGGCTTTGCGCAGATGATCTTGGGTGGATCCGCGCAAAGTTTGATTGATATGGGGCTTGGACCTGTGAACGGTGACTATGAATTGGTCGAAGCTGGGATCGCGTTTTCGATTTTTGCATTTCTTCCTTTGACACAGATTTCCGGTGCCCATGCGAACGTGGATATTTTCACGAATGGGTTATCTGATCGCAAACAGGCGATTTTGAAAGCGGTCATCGAAATTTTATTTGCCGGCGTTCTGGTGGCGATTGCAGTGCAATTGAACCAAGGGATGTGGGACAAGATGGATCGTGGCCAAACAACGTTTCTTTTACAATTCCCCGTGTGGTGGGCCTATGGCTTTAGCTTGATTGGCGCGGCATCCGCAGCCATCGTTGGCGTCTATGTTGCCTTTGCGCGGGTCATGCATGTTGTCACGGGCGCCGTGGCGATCATCGACGAAGGGGCAGACCATTGAGCAGCTTTGAAATTGGGCTTTATTCATTTCCGGCCCTGCTTTTCCTAATCTTTGCACGCGTTCCAATTGGATTGGCGATGTTTGCCACAGGGTTTGTCGGACTATCGTTGATCCAGGGCGGACCTGATATCGCATTGGCAAAAATGAAAGGCGAAGTGTTTACAACATTTTCCAGCTATTCATTGTCGATCATTCCGATGTTCCTTTTGATGGGTCATTTTGCGACGCTGGGCGGTATGAGCCAAGCGTTGTTCAAAGCGGCCGAAGGCTGGTTGGGCCATCGCAAAGGCGGCGTTGCAATGGCATCGGTTGGCGCTTGTGCCGGGTTCGGCGCAATCTGCGGCAGCTCACTTGCGACCGCCGCTACGATGAGCCGTGTTGCCCTGCCTGAAATGCGTCGCTATGGATATTCGGGCGGCTTTTCCACCGCAACGCTTGCGGCGGGGGGCACTTTGGGCATTTTGATCCCGCCATCGGTTGTTTTGGTGATCTATGCCATTTTGACTGAACAAAATATCGCGAAACTATTTGTTGCGGCGTTTGTCCCCGGTATTCTTGCCGCGCTGGGCTATGTCGCGGTCATTTCGATTTATGTCCGGATCAACCCCGATACGGCGGGTGTGCGCCCGCGCGTTCCCTATGCGCAACGCTTGATGGATCTTTTTGCGATCTGGCCGGTGTTGATCGTGTTCATCGCGGTTGTTGGCGGTATCTATGGCGGTATTTTCACGCCAACCGAAGGCGCGGCAGTTGGTGCATTAGGGACGGGAATTATCGCGTATTTCAACGGTGGCTTGAATAAGTCGACCCTTGTTGAAAGCTTTGAAGTGACCGCAAAAGCCACTGCGATGATCTTTTTCATCGTGTTGGGTGCTGCGTTCTATAACGGGTTTCTGGCGCTGTCTCAGGTGCCGCAAGAAATCGCAGCCTTTGTTGTTGAGCAAGGGTTTAGCCCATGGATGGTGCTGGCTATTATCTTGGTGTTTTATCTTTTGTTAGGCTGCTTCATGGACAGCTTGTCCATGATCTTGCTGACCATTCCGATTTTCTGGCCCGTAATGCAGGAATTGGATTTCGGCATGGTGTCTATGGCTGAATTACATGCGGCTAAGGTGCAACAGGTGCTGGCGTCGGGTGCTGATATTCCAGCCGATATCCTAGCAAGTGTCAAAGCTACAATCGCCGAAGGCGCCGAATTGACACGTGAACAGATCAAAGCAATGGGCATTCGTGGCGCGTCTAACGGCGTGTTGGCCCGTGTCAACGATGAACAAACCGCGATTTGGTTTGGCATTTTGGTTCTGATTGTCGTCGAAGTCGGTTTGATTACGCCACCTGTCGGGATGAACCTATTTGTGATCAATTCGATGGATCGACAAACGCCAATATCAGAAACCTATAAGGCGGTTTTGTATTTTGTTGCATCAGATTTGTTGCGTGTGATTCTGTTGGTCGCCTTTCCGGTTATCACATTGATGTTTATTCCAATTGCCTAGCGATTTCTGTTGAAAGGATCGTAAGTGAATATTGACGGTATCGGCGCAATCGTTTTTGGGGGGGCTCACGGCGTGGGTTCCCAAATCGCACGGCATTTGGCGGATATGGGCGCAGATGTATCGATCTTTGACATTGATGGCGCTGCGGCGGCCGATGTTGCGGCCGAGTTCGGCGGTTATTCCCAGCACTGTGACTTTCGGGATGAAACGGTTGTTGCGGCCTGTGTGACATCTGCGATGTCGCGCTATGGTCAAGCGGCGCGGATCATTGTGAATGCGGTGATTTCCGAAACCCGGGCACCCTTAATTAATTCCGCCGGTAAGGTGTTCAT
>RFZH01000252.1 GCA_009920815.1 Paracoccaceae bacterium | reverse complement strand
GTGGGCAATCTAAACCAAGGGTAACCTTCGATGAAAACATTCTCTGCAACACCAGCAGACATCGAGAAAAAATGGATCCTGATCGACGCCGAAGGCGTTGTTTTGGGCCGTTTGGCGTCTATCGTCGCGATGCGTCTGCGTGGCAAGCACAAAGCTTCCTTCACGCCGCACATGGATTGTGGTGACAATGTCATCATTATCAATGCGGACAAAGTTCAAATCACTGGTAACAAGCGTCAAGAGAACTTCTATTGGCACACTGGTCATCCAGGCGGTATCAAATCACGCACCAAACAACAAATCTTGGAAGGCGCGCATCCTGAGCGTGTTGTCATCCAAGCGGTCAAGCGCATGTTGCCTGGTAACCGTCTAAGCCGTCAAATCATGACAAACCTACGCGTTTACGCGGGTGCAGAGCATTCACACGAAGCGCAGCAACCAGAAGTTTTGGATGTTAAATCCATGAACTCTAAAAACACTCGGGTGGCGAACTAATGGCTGAAGAAATCAAATCCTTGAGCGATCTAGAATCTGTTGCAGGCGACGCCGCAGCAGTTGTAGAAGTTGCTGCACCTCGTGAACCTGTGCGTGACGCATTGGGCCGTTCATACGCAACTGGTAAACGTAAAGACGCGGTTGCCCGCGTTTGGATTAAACCAGGTTCAGGTAAGGTCACCGTCAATGGCAAAGAAATGAACGCATATTTCGCGCGTCCAGTTTTGCAAATGATCCTGCGCCAACCTTTCCAAATTGCTGGCGTCGAAGATCAATTTGACGTGATGGCAACTGTTGCTGGTGGTGGTCTATCTGGCCAAGCCGGTGCTGTTAAGCACGGTATTTCAAAAGCACTGCAACTGTACGATCCATCCTTGCGCGCCGCGTTGAAAGCCGCAGGCTTCCTGACACGCGACAGCCGCGTTGTTGAACGTAAGAAGTACGGTAAGCCTAAAGCCCGCCGTTCGTTCCAATTCTCGAAGCGTTAATTTTTCGCTTATATCTTTCAAAAAGGTCCGCTTTTGCGGGCCTTTTTCTTTATGTGTTTAAATGGTTTTAGAATAAAAAAAATTTTAAACGTCGGTTTTTGTTAATGGCTTAGTTTGACGATGCTTGATTACGGTTTTTTTGATATCACGATTATAATTGTGAAAATCTTGATCTGCGGTGTTGCAGTTATGTCGGCGATCTTTGAGGGTATTGGCATATTTCGCGCCCAAATCATGTCGATCATCCAGCCCCTGCGGGATTTTGGCGGCGCGCTGGCGCGGCTATGATAGATTATTCCATTCTTGCGGTTGCTTGTTCGGTTCCGGGTCTTGCCGCAATGTTAATTGCTGAAACAGCGACCCAAGCAAACAGCCAAGCAATGATGGTCTTGGCAGGCTTGGTCTTTTTGATCGTCATTGGTGCGCCTGTCGGGTTTTGGATCTATTGTGCGGCTATGGAAAGCTCGGCACGTCAGGCGACCCTTGGGAAAGCCCTTTTGGGTCTACGTGTTATTGACCTTGACGGGCACAGAATTACCTTTTCACAAGCAAGGCTGCGCCATTTTGGAAAGATTTTATCCATGTTAAGTTTTTGTTTTGGATATTACATGGCAGGATGGTCGCACAAAAAACAAGCTTTGCATGATATTCCTGCGAAATGTTTGGTTGTGCGTGCGGACACACAATGACGATCAAGAGTTGTCTGGAAATACCGAGGTTCGCACAAGGTATTTTTCAAAGAATTCGGCCCTGACTTTATAGATGATGCGAATAAATGCCCAGGCGCACATTAGGCTAAATAGACCCCGTGCAATCAAGATAAAGAAAACGCTTGGTCCCAGCAGCATCATGACCGTCGTATCCTCAAACACCGAATGAAACAGATTTATCAGGATCAACGCACTGATTGCGTCGCGTGGTCCAACATTTCCCTCTTTGACGTCTTTGATCATCAGGCCCCCGCCAAAGCCTAGGCCAAGCGTCAAGCCCACGATTACGATTGTCGCCGCCTGATCGCCCATACCCAAAAGGCGCAGGAATGGCCGCAAGATCCGCCGCAATATGCGTTCAATGCCGATTATGCGTAAGCCCTCTAGAAAGAACATCAACACCACGATGACGCAAAACACGAAAATTAGGCCTTTGACCTGGTCAATGCACCAAGTTATCAGATCGGCTTCAGCCGTGAATTGCGGCAGGTTAAGGATCGCGGCACCTTGAAAGCTATCAGTAACTGTGAACCCCCAATGCAACAGGATCCCAAATATAATTGCAGCGCTGAGGCGAATAATCACCACTGCACTGGCCTTGATACCCGCTTGGCGTGAAATTGCCGCTTCAACAGGTAAACCATGGGTGAACAACATAAACGATGCCATGATTGTTGTCTGCGCAACGCTTAGGCCGCCTGAAATCGGCGTCGCAGCCAAAACCATTAATCCCGCGTATGGGTTGGTCAGTGCGGTCGTCGTCAACACAATCGCCACATCGTGGGGCAAACCCATCATCGTAACAATCGGTGCCGTGAGCTTTGTCAAGAGAGCGACAGCGCCTGCCATCTGGGCGATTTTGACAACGATCAGCGTCGGAATCATGACCCTAAAGAGCGCATATGAGACTGTAAAAATATCGTTTATGACTTTTTTGAACCGATCCATTGCCGCCTCTGGGTTTTTGTTTATTGCTACACCGTGCACGGACCCCTTTGCAATCGTTGCTTTGGGGTTTTCCTTTGAATGAATTCACGGTATTGCCAGTACAAATTCGAACAAAACAAAGCGGGTCACATACATGGCACTGGAAAAAAATTTCAACGCGGACGAGGCCGAAGGCCGCATTTATGCGAAATGGCAAGCGGCGGGCGCGTTCCGTGCGGGGGCAAATGCAAC
>RFZH01000251.1 GCA_009920815.1 Paracoccaceae bacterium | reverse complement strand
CCGGCAAAAGCAGCGCTTTTTGACCCGAAAGAAAGCGAAATGTTTGGATCCCTTGATCGGATAAACATCGTTTTTGTCGACGGTGAATTTTCTGCTGATCTTTCTTATCCCTTGAACGGAAGCGGTTTGGAGATCGTGCGTTTGGCTGATATTGCTGCGTTAGATTTTCATTGGGCCAAGGAATACTATGGTGTGTTAGAAGAACGTGGCCAGACGCCCGTTCAACGTCCACTGGCCGCCTTGAACACAGCCTATGCGAACGATGGTGTGATCATTCATGTCACCGACACAGTGGCCAAACCCGTAAATATTACATACCTGCATCAATCAGAGACTTCGGACGCTATTTTGCATCATGTCATCAAATTGGATGCGGGGGCAGATTTGACGCTTTTGGAAAACGGCCCAGCCGCGGCACGGTTCAACAAAGTCATGGAAGTCTTTGTTGCTGACGGCGCCAAATTCCATCATATCCGTACCCAAGGACGTGATCATGAGCGGCGCGCCGTGACACATATCTTTGCCGAGTTGGGGACAGAAAGTGTTTTCAAATCGTTCACGCTGACTGCAAATGGTATTATGACGCGCAATGAATGTGTTCTTTGGCTTAATGGTGATGACGCGATCGCGCATGTTGCGGGTGCATGCGTCGGCGATGGTGACTTTCATCATGATGACACGGTTTTCATTACACATGACGCGGTGGCATGTGAAAGCCGGCAGGTCTTTAAAAAGGTTCTGCGCAACGGGGCGACGGGTGTGTTCCAAGGTAAGATTTTGGTCAAACCAGATGCACAAAAGACAGACGGTTATCAAATCAGCCAATCTCTTTTACTGGATGATGATAGCCAGTTCTTAGCCAAGCCAGAGCTTGAAATCTATGCTGATGATGTCGCTTGTTCCCACGGATCTACATCCGGTGCAATCGACGAAGAGGCGCTTTATTACCTGCGCTCACGCGGTGTTCCAGCGAAACAGGCGACCAATCTTCTAACATTGGCATTTCTGGGCGAAGCTGTGGATGAGGTCGAAGACCGCGACATTGCAGATGCAATTATGGAACGGCTTGAGGGCTGGTTACAACGGCACGGCGTCTAATGTCATTAGTTAAATCTATCATAACCAGCTATCGTGACCCTGCGCCTGTTTATCAGCGCATGTGGGCAGGGGGCGTCGAAGAGCGCACAAACCTTGCCCTTGTCATGGGGGTTTGTGTGACAGGATTTGTTTCGGCTTGGCCCGGCCTGTCGCGGCAAGCGTTTTTGAGAGGCGAACCGTTGGATCAATTGATGGGGGGGGCGTTGCTGGGCTGGGTAATGATTGCGCCCTTATTGCTCTATGTCATTGCGCTTATGATGTTTTTTGTGTCAAGGATTTGGCGCAGCGCGTTGAATGTGGCTCAGGTTCGGCGTGTCTTGTTTTGGTCTTTGACTGTTGCGTCCCCGCTTTTGTTGCTGCACGGACTTGTTGCCGGATTTATTGGTGTTGGTCCCGCAAAAACGGTCGTCGGATTCGTTTGGGCAGCGGTCGTGATACGCACAGCTGCCATCGGCTTTCGGTCTGTAAAAGAGGACGATCATGCTGCTTGATCTAAAAGAAATGACCATAGCATCCTTTTTACGTCCCGCGTCTGCGGCGCGGGATTTGATTGGCCTGGGACTAGACCGAAAATCTATCGTGGCATTGTTGGCCTTGTCTGTCGTTTTGACCGTGATCTCTTTGTTTGTGGGGACGCCAGGCGGTTTAGAAGGATATCAAAGTGCGGGCGTTCCAACGTCGCCGCTTTTGTTTGCGGTCATCGTCTTTTTGGCCGCAGTCGGGAGTGTGATCGGAATAAATTTAGCTGGTCGCATGCTTGGGGGCGCGGGGAATTTAGATCACATCGCGCTTGTGCTGGCGTGGACCCAATGGTTGCAATTTATACTGCAACTGTCACTGTCGGTGTTGGCCTATGTTATGGCACCACTCGCTGTCTTGTTACAATTACCATTGTTCTTGGTCAGCATTTGGATTTTTCTGCGCATGCTGGGCCAAGTGTTCGGCGCAGACAGTGTGTGGCGGATGGCAGTTATCGCACTATTGGGCAATTTTGTTGGTGCGTTTATTGTAGCGATCCCGATTTTCATCATCGTGATCATGTTTGGGGCCGCGGCCGCGTGAGGTAATGATATGTATGACATCCAAAAAATACGTTCTGATTTTCCAATTCTTTCACGTCAGGTCAATGGCAAACCTCTGACATATTTGGATAATGGTGCGTCTGCGCAAAAGCCGCAGGTTGTCATTGACGCTGTGACGCGCGCATATGCAGAAGAATATGCAAACGTGGCCTATGGCTGGGCAATGCCACATTTGCAGGCGGGCGATGAAATCATTTTGTCTGTTATGGAACATCACGCCAACATTGTCCCGTGGCACTTTTTGCGCGAACGCCAAGGCGTCGTCCTAAAATGGATCGATATCGAGGCTGATGGGTCTTTTGATGAACAAAAACTTATTGACGCGATTGGCCCTAAAACCAAATTGATTGCCATCACACAGATGTCAAATGTTTTGGGTACGCGGGTCGATGTGAAATCAATCTGTACCGCTGCACGTGCCAAGGGCGTGCGCGTCTTGGTTGATGGATCCCAAGCGGCCGTTCACGGCCCTGTCAACGTGCGTGATCTGGAATGCGATTTTTACGCAATCACAGGGCATAAACTGTATGGTCCGTCTGCTTCGGGCGCGATTTATATCCATCCCGATCGTCAGGCGGAAATGGCCCCCTTTATCGGTGGTGGCGATATGATCCGCGAAGTTCACAAGGATACGGTTTTATATAATGATCCGCCGATGAAATTCGAAGCGGGCACGCCCGGTATCGTACAAACCATTGGT
>RFZH01000026.1 GCA_009920815.1 Paracoccaceae bacterium | reverse complement strand
TGATCGTACGCACATCTTCGGCTTGTTCTTCGGTGGCGGCGTGTGAAATGTCGCGCACATGCAAGATTAGGTTGGCGGCAAGCACCTCTTCTAATGTGGCGCGGAATGCGGCGACCAATTCTGTTGGCAGATCTGAAATAAAACCCACAGTATCCGACAGAATCACATCAACGCCATTTGCCAATTTGACCGCGCGCATGGTGGGATCAAGCGTGGCAAACAACATGTCTTTGGCCATGACATCAGCGCCTGTCAAACGGTTAAAGATCGTGGATTTTCCAGCATTGGTATAGCCGACCAAGGCCACGATTGGATAAGGCACTTTGGCCCGCGCCGCACGGTGCAGCGTACGCGTTTTGACAACCTTTTCCAATTGACGTTTCAAACGAACCAATTGTTCGTCAATGGCACGACGGTCTGCTTCGATCTGGGTTTCACCAGGTCCCCCGACAAACCCCAAACCACCACGTTGCCGTTCAAGGTGGGTCCACGCCCGCACCAAACGCGTGCGTTGATAACTCAGCGCGGCCATTTCGACCTGCAACACACCTTCGCGGGTCGCGGCCCGATCCGAGAAAATTTCCAGAATAAGACCCGTGCGATCAAGGATCTTAACATTCCAATCTTTTTCGAGATTGCGCTGTTGCACAGGCGTAACTGGGCCGTCGATCATCACCAACTCAATCTCGTTGGCTTTGAACAATTGGGCCAATTCGTCGACTTTTCCTGACCCGAACAATCGTCCTGGCTGCGGCCGCGGCAAGGGAACCAGCGTTTTGCCGACCACCTCTAAATCAGGTAAAGCCGCAGCGAGTGCTACGGCTTCTTCTAGTGCAGGTTTTGCGGCGCGGCGATCTTTGTCAGATTTGATATCTGGATGCAAAACCCACGTGCGGGTTACGCGCCTATCATGTTCCATCAACTTGGTTCTTCGCCCTCATATAGCGAAATTGGTTGCGATGGCATAATCGTGGAAATTGCGTGTTTATACACCAACTGCGATTGTCCATCACGACGCAGGAGAATACAAAAATTATCAAACCACGTGACAACGCCCTGAAGTTTTACACCATTGATCAAGAAAACAGTTACCGGCACTTTTGCCTTGCGAACATGATTTAGAAAAGCGTCTTGCAGGTTTTGACGGTCGGATGCCATGGGTTAAGCCTTTATCTTATTGTTTTTGTTAGCCACCTAACTTGACAACAGGCTAACAGTGAAAATTGAAAATGACAACCGATACTAGAATAAATTGAAAAAAATTATCGACGCCACGCAGATGGCGACATCAAGGCAAGAACAACCAATATTTCAAGGCGGCCAAAAATCATTGACAACGCGATCATCAGTTTCAAGGGCAGCGACATAGCCAAAATGCCAAAATTCCCCAAGCCTGCCACATCAAGCAACGGACCTGTTGTCGTGAGCCCTGTTATCGACAACACAATCGCATGTTCAAAATCCAAACCGAACCACGCAAAAATCATGGTAAACGATGCAATCGCAACGACAAACAACATGAAAAACACCCATGCAATAAAGGCACCCGCACGTAAATCTGATCTTAAATGACTGCGCGATTGTCCGACCGAGGATGGGTGTTCCATCCGATCCATTTCCCGTATAATGGACAAATACAGCGAATAAACGCGCAACAATTTGACCCCACCTGCCGTGGTCGCAACACCCCCACCGATCAAGGCAAGGCCCATGAATAAAAACCCTGGGGTTTCAAGTCCGGACCAGACTTGCGCATCTTGCCAAAATTCGGAAACAAACCCAGTTGTTGTTAAAAACGAAGTAACCGTGAAAATCCCGCCCCAGAGCGCGCGAAAGGCTTGGCTCCACGATGTTTGATCGCCTCCATCAAAGGCCCCAACCCAATGCCGGACAAACAACCCCAGAGCCAAGGTTAAAATAATAACCAATGCCAACCTAAATTCGGGGTCTATAAAAATATTTGATTTATGGGCACCCATACGTTCTTGGGAAAATGCGATACGCGTAATGCCAAATACAAAGAACCCAAAAACAAAGATTTCGCCAATCAACCCAGATTGCGCACTGACAAATGAATGCTGCCCACTTATTCCAGAGGTTGACATCACCGACATCGCGTGGATCAGCGCGTCCAAAGACGGACTGCCCAGAATAGTCAAAATCAACCACAGCGATGCCGTAAAACCAACGTAGGCGGGTAAAAGCATGCGCGCAGCACGCGCGAGCAACCGTTGGCGATCTTGAAACGTTAACGAATGCGACGGCCCAACGCGATGACCTGCGTGACCGCCAGAGACCTCAAAACCGCCCAAATTCAACGGTGCAAGAATGGCAGAGGCCACCGCCCACATCAGTGCCCCACCCTGCCATGCAACCAATGCCCGCCACAGGTGCACTGATGCCGGCAACCGATCTGCGTCAAACACCCGAAGTCCCGTTGTGGTCAACGCCCCGACCATATCAAGATAGGCATTGATAAAACTGGTATTCCCAATAATCTCGGCGACTGGGATGGCCAAATAAACCGGCAAAATTGCCAAAGATGCCCCGATGTGGATCACCTGTTGAAACCCACTTTCTTTGATCACGCGGTTTGTAATCGCCAATGCAATCATTACCACAAAGAACAGGCCCACGACGCCAGTATAGAAAAACATGCGCGCCTGAAAGAACTCTTCGTTTACCAGAGCAAAAATTGCAGGCACCCACATCGTGACAGCACCAAGGCTCATAATCTTGAGCACAAAAGGCAGTCTGGCGAATTGCTGTATCATCAGAAGAAATCGATAGAAACTTGCAGCAAGCGTTCGACCTCGGGTACGTCTTTGGTCAAAGCAAACAGTGCAATGATGTCTCCGTCATCAATGCGCGTTTCACCACGTGGCTTGATCATTTCGCCGTTTTTCAAGACACCGCCAATCAACACCCCTTCGGGAAATGCAATATCGCGAATACGCTGACCTGCAATCGGCGACGTGCTAAGAACTTCGGCTTCGATGATCTCGGCCTCGGCGTCACCGATCGAATAGACATCGCGCACGCGGCCATGGCGAATGTGACGCAAGATCGAGCTTACCGTGGTGGCGCGGGGGTTGATATAGGCATCGATACCCAAAGGTTCCATCAATGGAACCATTGATGGATCATTGATAAGCGCGATTGCCATTGCACAGCCTTGCGCCTTGGCACGAACCGCTGCAAGCATGTTGGTTTTGTCATCATCGGTGACGACCAAGATCGCGTCGGACCGGCTTATGTTTGCTTCGTTCAAAAGGTTGGTATCAAGACCATCGCCGTTTAACACAATCGTACGTTCCAAAGCGTCGGCAGCGCGCTCAGCGACGCGACGATTCTTTTCGATAACCTTCATGCGCAATCGACGCCGATCCGCTTCTAGTGTTTGTGCAACACGCAAGCCAACATTGCCACCGCCGACAATGACCAAACGGTCCTGCTTGGCATAGGGTTTGCCGAAAATTTCCGATGTCCGCATCACATCATCGCGATGGCACATGACATAGCATTCGTCCCCCGAAAACAACTGATCCCCTGCCTCGGGTGCAAATAAGGCACCCTTGCGCCGTACGCCAACCACAATGGTGCGCAAAGTTGAAAACAGGTCGGTCAGCTGTCGAAGGGGGGTGTTTATCACCGGACAGGTATCATCCAACCGGAAACCCAGAAGCTGTGCCTTTCCTTCTAGAAAAGATTCAGAGTCAAAGGCCGTCGGCGCAGCCAAACGTTTCAACGCGGCCTCTGCCACTTCGCGTTCTGGGCTGATTACAACATCGATCGGCATATGGTTGCGACGAAACAAATCTGAATAAATTGCATCCAAATAAGATTGCGAACGTAAACGCGCGATTTTGCGCGGAACATCGAAAACCGAATGAGCGACTTGGCAGGTCACCATGTTCACTTCGTCAGAATGGGTCGCGGCGATGATCATATCGGCATCACGCGCACCTGCGTTTTGCAAAACGTCGGGATAGGACGCAAAGCCGCAAATTCCACCAACATCCAAGGTTTCTGTCGCGCGTCGCACCAGGTCAGGATTACTGTCAACGACCGTTACATCGTTACGTTCCCCAGACAAATGCCGCGCGATTTGCCATCCTACTTGTCCTGCACCGCAAATAATTACCTTCATCTGCGATCCTCTCCGTTTTTCAGGGTCTTTATCTGTTGAATGTCAGATTGCGGATAAGGGGTCAATGACCATTATCCGCCTCATCCTCGCCATTCCCTTTGTTTCCAGAGGATACGCCCAACGATTTTAACTTGCGATGCAGCGCGCTGCGTTCCATTCCGACAAAGGTGGCCGTTTTCGAAATGTTGCCGCCAAACCGGTTAATTTGCGTCATCAGATATTCGCGCTCAAATGCCTCGCGCGCTTCGCGCAGTGGCAATGTCGCCCAATTTGCAGACACGCCGGTGCCTGCGCCAGCATCTGTGCCTCGCAGTGCATCGGCCGGAATTTCATCTGCTGTAACTGGGCCCTGCCCGTCAGACAAAATCAAAATACGTTCTATGATATTTTTCAGCTGGCGCACGTTGCCCGGCCAGGCCATCGTCTGTAACAAAGCGCCTGCTTCTTCACTTAAAGGACGCTGGGCAAAGCCTTGGGTCTTGTGAAAATGTTCCATGAAATGCGCGGCCAACATCGGAATATCCTCACGGCGTTCCTCTAATGTTGGTACGGAAATCGGCACAACGTTCAGACGGTGATAAAGCTCTTCTCTGAATCGTTTTGCGTCGATTTCGTTCAGCAGATCTTTACTGGTCGAGGATATGACACGCAAATCGACCTTAACACTGTCGGCACCGCCCACCCTTTGGAATTTTTGGTCAACCAAAAACCGAAGGATTTTAGATTGAGTGATCAAGGGCATATCCGCGACTTCGTCAAAATAGATAACACCGCCATTGGCCTGTTCCAGCAATCCAACACCAGACGTTGGGTCACCGTTTTCATGTCCGAACAATACCGCTTCCATCCGGTCAGGTTCGATATTGGCACAGTTTACGACAACAAATGGTGCATGAGACCGATCCGAATGGGCATGTATATAGCGCGCCGCCATTTCTTTGCCGACCCCTGATCCCCCACGCAGCATGACACGTCCATTCGATTTCGTGACCTTATCAAGCTGGGCTGTAAAATTCCTAAACGCAGCACTTTGGCCCAACATCTTGGCAGGGCTGGCATCTTTTTTCTTGAGCGCGATATTTTCGCGGCGCAGGCGGGATGTTTCCATCGCGCGACGAATAACCACCAACAACTGATCAATATTGAATGGTTTTTCAATAAAATCATAGGCACCTTGCTTGATAGCTGCGACGGCTATTTCAATATTGCCGTGACCAGAGATAATCACGACCGGCACTTGGGGGTAATCTGACTTGACCTTTTTCAGGATATCGATCCCGTCCATGTCACTGTCTTTCAGCCAGATATCTAGAATTAACAAACCTGGCGGCTGATCTGAGATCTTTTTCATTGCTTCGTCAGAGGTGCCTGCCAAACGCGTGGTAAACCCCTCGTCGATCAAAATCTCTGAGATCAACTCTCGGATGTCGCGTTCATCATCAACAATTAAAATATCAGTCATGTGTAAAGCGGTCCTTATTGGCCTGTATGTCTTGGTCGCGTGCCCGCGAGAGTGGGAGTTCGATGACCGCACAAGCACCTGCCCGTGTCGCATCATGGAATAGATCCGCATCCTCAAGGCGTAATAGCCCACCATGTTCTTCGATAATCTTTTTAACAATCGGCAACCCAAGGCCCGTCCCTTTGTCGCGCGTCGTCACATATGGTTCAAACAGGCGCGCTCGATCTTGAGGCAAGCCGACACCGTTGTCAGCAATCGAAATGATTGCTTTTTGCTCTTCCATTTTTAGGGATACACGAATTTCGCCCCGAATATGTGGATCGATGTCCTTTTCAATCCGCGCCTCAATCGCTTCGCCCGCGTTTTTCATTAAATTTGTTAAGGCCTGTGTGATCATAGTCGCATCAAGGCTGGTCTTTACGTGCGCGTCTGGCAGATCAGTGACAAAACTCACATCTGGTTGTCCGGCATCTTGCAATGTGATGGCAGATCGTAAAAGGTCAACGATATCTTCGAGCCGTTTTTCGGGTTCAGGCATACGTGCGAATTTAGAAAACTCGTCAACAATACGTCGCAAGTCATTGGTTTGACGAATAATTACAGAGGTCATTTGTTCTAACGCATCACTCTCTTCGGCCAATTTGGGCGCAAATTTTCGCTTGATGCGTTCAGCAGATAACTGAATAGGCGTCAGGGGATTTTTGATTTCATGGGCAATGCGGCGCGCGACGTCCCCCCATGCAGCGGAACGCTGCGCAGACACTAGGTCGGTCACATCGTCAAAGGCAACAACATAGCCCAACAAACCCGATGCCGCCCCCTGCCGCGGCGACATGCGCACCAATAGATTTTCCAAACGCCCCCCGCGAATAACTTTTACTTCATCCTGCACACTTTCAAATCCACCCTCTTTCAGACGTTCAAACAAGGGGGAAAATTCAGGAACGATGTACTCAATATTGGCGTGCTCTTCATCCGTTTCGCGAAACCCCAGCAATCTTTCGGCAGATCGGTTCACAAATGAAATGCGACCCTGCGCATCCAACCCAATAACGCCTGACGTTACCGAGCTTAGGACCGAGTCAAACAATCTGCGTCGCTCTTCGATTTGTGCAGTATTGTCCAAAAGCGTGTCGCGTTGTTGTTTCAGCTGCCGCGTCATCTGGTTAAAATAGGTCGATAGTTGTGCAATTTCGTCATCGCCCTCTTCTTCGATGACCTGGGTATCAAGCTCGCCCTGTCCCACCAATTGGGCCGCGCCAGCCAAACGTCCGATGGGACGCGACAGGCGTTCCGCAAACCATAGCGCCAGCAACACCGAAGACATGATCAACAAAACAGCAAACGCCAAATACAAAAGACCAAAGTTAAACAACAACTGGCCGCGATCACTTTCCAGTTGCTGGTAAAGCTGCGCGCTTTGTTTCGTTTCATCCAGCAAAGCCAACAACTTGCCGTTCACTTCACGAGTGATGTAAAGATAGTGATCCGAAAATCCCGGCAAATAGGTCAACGCACGCAATTCATTCGTTTCATAATCGCTGATGAAAATGACATTTTGAATGGCTTCGGCAAGGTTCGCTTGGCTCGGGCGCTTTAGATCAAACAAATAAGACCGATACCCCCGCAACAACAAATCACCCTCTGAATTGATGATAAAGGCTTTAACCAAACCCCGTTGAATTTGACGTTGCCCTGCGTCCAATGCGTTCCGGATATTGGCCGCGTCATAGCGCCCATCGCGTAATTTGACCTCGACCAGGTCATTGGACAAGGCAAGCGCATCTTCACGTAGTGCTGTTTTTTGTTCTATTTCGTAGGCTTGTGCAGCCGAAAGCGAGGCGCCCACCACATTCTGAACACGATCTGAAAACCATGCCTCAAACCCCAAATTAATCGAAATGGTCGCAAAAACCGCCACCGTAATTGTGGGCACCAAGGCCATGATGGTAAAGACACCCGTCAACCTCAGGTGCAAACGCGATCCGGATGATTTCTCACGCCGCTGCGATATGACCTTTAGAATGCGTTGCATGACCAAACCGATGATCAATAAAACATAGACAAGGTCTGACATTAAAACCAATCGCAACCCCGTTGCGCGCGACCCTTGGTCGAGTGGTCCCAACACCATATATGTTGCAAATGCCAACACAGGCCCCAGAGCGATCAACGCAAAGGTAAAAACGGACTGGATCCGTTTTTGGCGGCGCAGATTGATCAACCGCCCCAACTGCATGCGTTTTCTTGCGTCTAGACCCACGGGTACTGTCCAATTTCTCACAACGATGAGCAGCAAGATAGAGAACGCAGCGCGTCTAGATCTGTTGCCTGATTACATCAGTTTTCGACGACGTGTGACCTTAATGTCAAGTGAGTTAATTTTTTTGCGCAAAGTATTGCGATTAATCCCCAAAAGTTCGGCGCATTTCGCCTGATTTCCCGCAGTGGCATCCAGTGCAAGTTCGATCAAAGGGACCTCGATTTCGTTCAAAACACGATCATAAAGCCCGGCAGGTGGCAATTCGGTCCCGTGCAGATCGAAATACCGGCGCAGATGCCGTTCGACATCAGCACTTAGATTTTCGGTCCCCGTGATCTGCATCACCGCCCGCATTTCAGGCTGATTGCCAAGCGTTTGTTCCACTTCGGCCAAGGAAATCAATGGTTCGCGTGCGGTAAGCCCCAAACGTTTAACGACGTTTTCCAATTGGCGCACATTGCCGGGCCAACTGTATTTGCGCATCAGCGTCATTGCCTCGTCGCTAAAGGTCCGCGCACCGGCACCTTCGCGTTCAAGCCGCGCCAAAAAGCTATGTGCAAGGATAGGAATATCATCGACGCGCTCGCGCAAGGTTGGCACCTCTATCGTCGCGCCACCCAATCGGTAATAGACATCCGACCGAACGCGTTCCCGTTCAACCGCTGTATTCAGACTGCCTTGCAGCGTCGCGATAAAGCGGGGGGAATAATCGCCGGGATTGTCAATCATCCGTACGATACGCGCCTGCGTCTCCATGGTGAAATCAGAAAGCTCTTCGAATAGGATCGTGCCCCCTTTTGCCCGCGCAAGTATTTTGGCGGGTCCATCTAATTCGATCATATCGCTTGCGACGACCGTTACGAACGGCAGGTTACGACGGTCGGAAAAATCGTGTAACATCCGCGCAATCAGACTTTTGCCACTGCCACTCTCGCCTGAAATAAGGACCGCTAGATCGGCATTCATGACACGGGCAACAACACGGTACAGCCCCTGCATCACAGGGGTCTTGCCAATCAACGGCATTGCGTCTGTGTTATCATTTGCATCCAAATTACCCGTGTCACGGGCGCGCGGCACAGACCTGCGTTGCTCTAATGCTTTGGCAACACGTTTCATCAAATCAGGCAAATCAAACGGTTTTGGCAAATAGTCAAAGGCATTTACCTCGGCCGCTTGGATGGCGGTCATAATTGTGTTCTGCGCGGAAATTACGATCACAGGTAAATTTGGCCGCTCTTGCTGTATTTTGGGCAACATTTCCAAGCCGTTGCCATCCGGCATCATCACGTCAGTGATGACGGCATCCCCTTTGCCTTCGGCGGCCCAGCGCATCAAGGTTGTCAAACTTGACGTGGCATGCACACGGCATCCGGCGCGTGTCAATGCTTGGGTCAGAACGGTGCGGATCGTGCGATCATCATCAGCAACCAAGACAGTTCCGTCCATGGCTTATCCTTTCTTAATCTTGTCACGGGGAACAAGCGGCAGTGAAATACGAAAAACAGTACGACCAGGAACAGAGTTCACAGAAATCCATCCATTATGATCAGAAATAATTTTGGACGCCAACGCCAACCCCAGACCGGTGCCATTTTCGCGTCCCGACACGAAAGGATCGAACACATCATTCTTAATCTCTTCCGGTAGGCCCGGACCATCATCGATAATTTCAATCTGCAACGGTAACGCCTGTCCTGATCCGTCGGATCGCCGCAACCGGAAGGAATGCTCGTAAAACGTTCGCAATCGAATTGTGCCGCCATGCGGGCTGGCCTCGGATGCGTTTTTTATCAAATTCAACAAGACTTGCAGCAATTGATCAGAATCGCCATAAGCGGCGGGCAACGATGGGTCATAGTCTTCGACAATCGCCATATGCGCCCCAAACCCCAACAGCGCTGACCTGCGGGCACGATCCAGTATATCGTGAATATTCACCTCACAACGGACGGGTTCGCGTAGGTTGCCAAATTGCTCAACCTGTTCCAGTAATTTTACAATGCGACGTGTTTCTTCAACGATCAAATCGGTCAGCTCAAGGTCACTGGGCTCGAGGCCCATCGACAAAAGTTGGGCAGCGCCAGTAATCCCTGCAAGCGGATTTTTGATTTCATGGGCCAACATCTCGGCCATACCAATCGCCGATTTTGCCGCCGATTTAACCGTTTGCGTTTGCGTCATGCGCCCAGCAAGTTCGCGCGGGGCGATCATCAAAATCATGTGATCATCGGTGCCCACGACGGGGGCAAATTTAAGATTGCATTGTAAAGGTGCGCGATCGCCTGTGCCGACATCAACGTCATTTACAAATAAGGGCGTTCTCAGGGTCTTGGCGCGATGAAAGCTTTCTTCCAGCGGGGCATCAACCATGATGCGATCAAAAACGGGACTGCCTTTGATCGATTTATTCGAGGCATTCAAAAACCCTTCGGCAGCGGGATTGATTTCACAGATCAAATCCTGACCATCCAATAAAATGGCGGGCACAGGGATCGAGGTCCAGATGTTGTTTAAAATGGCGTCACTCATGCAGCATCTCTTTGTAAAAGGGCGTCTGGCAAAAGATCCAACACAGATTTCGGGGATATCGCCGTCAAAATAGAATTGCGCAAGGCGCCTTGTGTACCAGCAACGTCCATGTACCAGCCTAAATGTTTTCGCGCGACACGCAGACCCAGATCATCACCGTAAAAATCGATCATCCGCCGATAATGATCCTGTACCAATTCAACAAATTCGTGACCTGTCGGCACCCGAGGTTTCGGCCCACCGTACAAGTGATGCGCAATCTGCGCCAAAAGCCATGGACGCCCCTGCGCCCCTCGCCCGACCATCACGCCATCCGCACCAGACAGCTTTAAGGCCTGCTGCGCATCGGCGACTGTTGTAATATCCCCGTTGGCGATCACCGGGATCGATACCGCCTGTTTGACCGCAGCAATGGCGGACCAGTCCGCACGTCCTTTATAAAATTGACAGCGTGTGCGCCCATGTATGGTGATCATACGAATGCCCGCATCTTGCGCACGTCTGGCAAGTATGGGAGCATTTAAAAGCGCGTCATCCCACCCCAGGCGTGTTTTCAGCGTGACAGGTACGTCCACCGCTGCCACGACCGCTTCGATCAATGTCAGGGCGTGATCAAGATCCTTCATCAGCGCGGACCCCGAATACCCACTTACGACCTTTTTCGCTGGACAGCCCATATTGATATCAATCACCGCTGCGCCCTGCGCCGCAATCAGCTTGGCGGCCTCTGCCATCCAATACGCGTCACGTCCGGCGATTTGAACCGAGGTATTTTCACGCCCCAGCCCAAGTTCGGCCTTGTCACGCGCGATCGGGCGCGCATTGACCATATCTTGGGATGCAATCATCTCGCTGACCACAAGACCAGCGCCAAATTGCGCAACCGTGTCGCGAAACGGCAAATCTGTAATTCCAGCCAACGGGGCCAGAAAGACAGGCGGCGACAAGCGGACTGATCCAAGGTCAATATACACAAAATTTCCTTTTTTCTTTGCGATACCCAAAATCCGTCCATCACCGCAAGCATTATTTGCAATTTTTTTAACCATAAAAATAAGATTGCATAAATTTTAATCAAAACATCGAGCTGTCAATTAGGTTGTTATTTTCAAAGACCCTAGGTACACAGTTTCACAGGACAACGCCAAACACAGGGGTAAGCATGCGCATTGCGGCGCTCATCGTTGCAGCAGGCCGCGGAACACGCGCAGGCGGCCGTGTGCCTAAACAATGGCAGATGTTGCTGGACCGGCGCGTGATTGATTGGACCCTTTCGGCATTCAAAACGCATCCACAGATTTCACAGATCTGCGCTGTGTTGCATCCGGATGATGAAGATCTCTTGGATGACCCAACAGTTCTGGTGGCCCACGGCGGTGCCACGCGGGATCAATCGGTCCTTGCTGGGCTAAAGGCCCTTGCATCACAAGCCCCCGATGCTGTCCTGATCCACGACGCTGCGCGCGCGACAATCTCGGCAGATATTATTGATGGTGTGATCGAAGCATTACACCATAATATGGGGGCTGCGCCTGCCATCCCGGTGACGGATGCCCTTTGGATTGGGCGAGAAGGCAAAGTGGTCGGCACCCAAGATCGCACCCATTTATTTCGTGCACAAACCCCACAAGGCTTTTGGTTCAAAGAGATATTAGATGCCCATCTGACCAATACACACCCCGCTGCCGATGATGTCGAAGTGGCGCGGCGGGCGCAAATGAACGTTGTCATCACCCCTGGCGCTGATACCAATATTAAAATAACGACCCCCGAAGATTTTGAACGGGCGGAGCAAATATTAAGGACCCGAAAATAATGGATATTAGATTGGGAAACGGATACGATGTGCATGCCTTTGAAAATGGTGATCACGTCATTCTCTGTGGCATAAAGATCCCACATACGGCGCAGCTCAAGGGCCATTCAGACGCAGATGTCGCAATGCATGCGATCACTGATGCGATTTATGGCGCATTGGCACAAGGCGACATCGGGCGCCACTTCCCCCCATCCGACCCGCAATGGAAAGGGGCTGCAAGCGAGATATTTCTGAAACACGCAGGCGATCTATCGCGTTCGCTAGGGTATGATATTTGCAATATTGATTGCACCATAATTTGTGAATTGCCCAAGATTGGCCCGCACGCTCATGCGATGCAATCCGAACTGTCGCGTATTCTTGGCATCACAACAGAACGGATCAGCGTCAAAGCAACCACATCAGAAGAACTGGGCTTTACAGGCCGCAAAGAAGGCATTGCCGCAATCGCAACCGCGGCGCTGATGAAACCATGACAAAATTCATTGCGACTTTTTTCTATGTGGGCCTCTTGCGTCCAGCACCCGGAACATGGGGATCACTGGCCGCGCTTCCTGCTGCGTGGGCCATCCATGCCGCTTTTGGCGTGATTGGGTTCGCCCTTGCTATTCCTGCCGTTTTTTTAATCGGTTGGTGGGCAACCAAGATTGAAACCGATGGGACAGATGACCACGATCCATCAGAAATCGTGATTGACGAGGTCGCTGGCCAATGGATTGCCCTGCTGCCGATATTTATTGGCGCAGCACATGCTGAGGCAAATCTGCTTGCGATGTGGCCGGGTTGGGTCACCGCGCTTCTAGGCTTTCGCTTTTTTGATATTACAAAATTTGGCCCAATCGGCTGGGCCGATCAGCGCGGCGACGCGTTGGGGGTTATGTTGGACGACGTGATCGCAGGCCTTTTTGCTGCAATCCTCGTTGTGCTTATGGCAGGATTTTTTCACGGAGCGCTTATGCCATGATCGCAGAACGCATTCTGGAAGCAGCACAGCGAAAGGGTGTCATGATTGCCACCGCAGAAAGCTGCACCGGTGGGTTAGTGGCCGCCGCCTTGACAGATGTTGCTGGGTCGTCTGCGATTTTTGATCGTGGCTTTGTGACATACTCCAACGCGGCCAAAATCGAAATGTTGGACGTGCAAGCGGCATCGTTGCAAAAATACGGCGCGGTGTCCGAAGCGGTGGCACGCGAAATGGCATTAGGTGCGGTTTTGCATTCCCAAGCCACGTTGGCCGTATCCGTCACGGGCATTGCAGGACCAGGAGGCAGCGACACAAAACCCGAAGGGAGGGTTTGCTTTGCCGTCGCGCTGGAACAACAGATCCAAGTTTGCCAAACGATTGAATTTGGCGCGCTAGGCCGTGATCAGGTTCGAAAAGCGGCGCGTGATCACGCGCTATCACTTCTTCTAGGCGCCATGACACGCCTCTAATTTGCCCAAATATTGCGCATAATTCGAAATTTACGCATATTTTTTAATCATTTTACAATTTCACCAGACATAAATCGCCTATTTTCGATGCATCCGCTGCGTGATTGTGTCGATAACGCACATCAAACACACAACTTGAAACAAGGACGACATTATGAACGGTGCAGATACAGCATGGATTATCGTCGCAACGGCACTCGTGCTCTTTATGACACTGCCTGGACTAGCCCTATTTTACGGCGGTCTTGTGCGCGCACGCAACGTGTTGAGCGTTTTTATGCAATGTTATGCCATTGCCTGTCTTATGAGCATTCTGTGGCTCGCATTTGGATATTCCATCGCCTTTGGCCCCGCCGAAGGTGGCCTGTGGGGCGGCCTAGACAAAGCATTTTTGTCAGGTGTGACAACAGACAGCCTTTCTGGCACACTGCCAGAGGTCCTGTTCTTTGCCTTTCAAATGACCTTTGCCATCATTACTCCAGCGTTGATTGTGGGCGCATATGTTGAACGCGTGGGCTTTGGCTTTGTTCTCGTATTCTCAGGCCTTTGGATGCTGCTCTGCTATGCGCCGGTGGTGCATTGGATCTGGGGCGGCGGTATGCTGGCAGATGGCGGTATCTTTGGCGAAACCGGAACCCGCGACTTTGCGGGCGGTATTGTGGTCCATGAAACGGCGGGCCTTGCGGCGCTTTTGATTGCGATGTTCTTGGGTCCGCGGAAAAACCGCACAACCCCGCCGCACAACCCAGGTTTCGTGATGATTGGCGCAGCAATGCTTTGGGTGGGCTGGTTTGGCTTTAACGGTGGATCCCAATTGGCAGCTGACGGTGGCGCGGCCATGGCCTTGACCGTGACCCATATTTCTGCGGCGACCGCATCGCTGACGTGGGCATTGTGGGAAAAGATTAAATACGGAAAAGCCTCGCTGGTTGGCATCGTGACAGGTACGATTGCAGGTCTTGCGTCGATTACGCCCGCCTCTGGCTTTGTTGGCCCAATCGAAGCACTGATCATCGGCGGTGTTGCAGGTATCTTGTGCCAAGAAGCCGTAAATTTGGTACGCAACAAGTTGCGCATTGATGACACGCTCGACGTCTTTGCGGTCCACGGTGTTGGCGGTATCTTTGGGACAATCATGATAGCAGCTTTTGGCGCCGGTACGTGGGCCGCACAACTGGGCGCGTTGGCAATTGTCGGGGCATTCACGATTGTTGTCACTATCGTATTGATCAAAGTCGTTGGCCTGATCACTCCGCTGCGCGTTGATGCAGAGACTGAAACAAACGGTCTAGACCTGACGGTCCATGGCGAACGCGCCTATGACATGAACAGCTAAACGCACGGTCACCTGAAATGAAAAAGCGCCATCCTCGGATCGGCGCTTTTTTTGTGTCTGGTACTTATGTAAGTATTTTCTAAAAACCCGTGGGCGACGCTTTATGCACAGGCCCCGCATGCCTTGCGAAACCACGTTACCCAGATGCTTTATCCTCAAGCATCAACCACTCCTCCTCTGCCGCGGCGAGCGCGTTCTGACGCTCCACCAACGCATCGGTCGCCTTTTGAAATTTCAAAGGCTCGCGGGTATAAAGATCGGGGTCAGACATAAACTCTTCTAATTTGGCAATCTCTGCTTCCAATCGCTCAATAATCGTTGGCAGCTTTTCCAAACGATGTTTTTCGGTGTAACTGAGACCCGCCTCTTTGGGTTTGTCTGCACTTCGTGCGTCCGACTTTGCCTTTTTCACCGCTGCTTTCTGAACGGGCACATCGGTTGGTTTGCGCTGCGCTTGATAATCGCTCCATCCACCCGCATATACGGTCGCTTTTCCATCACCTTCCATTGCAATCGTCGTTGCGGCGACGCGGTCTAGGAAATCCCGATCGTGGCTTACCAACAAAACCGTGCCATCATAGGTGTCCAATAATTCTTGCAACAAATCTAAGGTTTCGACATCAAGGTCGTTTGTAGGTTCGTCCAATACCAATAGATTGCTTTCGCGCGCCATGATTTTGGCCAGCAACAAACGTGCCTTTTCACCACCGCTCAGCGATCGCACGGGCGCGCGCGCTTGCGCTTCGTCGAACAAAAATTCTTTCAGATAGCCCACGACGTGTTTTGGTTGCCCACGGACCATGATCTGATCGGCTTGACCAGATACGCGCATACTTGGGTCGCCTGTCAAACTGTCCCACAAAGACATATTCGGATCCAGCTGTGCACGGGACTGATCAAAGATTGCGGGCAAAAGGTTTGTCCCTAGATCCACCTGCCCTTCATCCGCTGCGACCTCACCCATGAGCATTTTCAGCACAGTGGTTTTTCCGACACCATTTGGACCAACAAAAGCAACGCGATCGCCGCGCTGTACGGTCAAAGAAAAATTGCTTACGATGGTCTTTCCGTCAAAAGCTTTGCTCAGACCTTTGGCGCCTATCACCTTTTTACCCGACTTTGGCGCGGCAGCCAATTCCATCGCGGCAGCACCTTGGCGTTTGATTTGGTCCGCCCGTTCTTGACGCAAGGCTTGCAAGGCGCGAACACGACCCTGATTGCGCTTACGGCGCGCTGAAATACCTTCAACCGCCCAACGCGCTTCGGCCTTGATTTTGCGATCCAGCTTATGGCGGGCGATGTCCTCTTCTTCCCAGATCTTGTCGCGCCATGCTTCGAAACCTTGGAACCCCACATCCGCACGCCGTACCATACCGCGATCAATCCAAAGGGTGGCGCGTGTCAATGCGTTCAGAAACGCACGGTCGTGGCTGATGATGACATAGCCCGCGCGTATTGATTTCAATTCCGCCTCAAGCCAAGCGATGGCTTCGATGTCCAAATGGTTTGTTGGTTCGTCCAACAACATCAGTTCTGGCGCCTCTGCCATCAACTTAGCCAACGCTGCCCGACGCCGTTCACCGC
>RFZH01000250.1 GCA_009920815.1 Paracoccaceae bacterium | reverse complement strand
TCGGTCTGACCTCTAAGGCGATGCAGGCTGCGCTAAACATTGATATCCCTGACAGTGGGGTGCTCTTTGATACGATGGTTTTTGAACATGGCGCAACGGTTCCCAAGGGACGATTTATTCAGCCTCGGGTTGAGGCAGAGATTGCCTTTGTCATGAAATTCGGCGTATCGGGGGCAAATGTTACGGGGGCAGATATTATTGCAGCTACGGATTATGTCGCCCCAAGTTTAGAGATTTTGGATACGCGCATCATGCGCAAGGATCCTGTGACGGGCAGTGCGCGTATTATTGTCGACACAATTTCAGATAACGCGGCAAATGCAGGTGTCGTGTTGGGTATTGAACGGCACCGCATCACGGACCATGATTTGCGTTGGGTTGGTGCGATTGTATCGCGCAATGAAGAAGTTGAAGAGACAGGATTAGGCGCGGGCGTCTTGAACGATCCAGTTCAAAGTATGGTTTGGTTGGTACAACGCTTGGCAAAATACGGCCAAGGCATTCGCGCGGGCGATATCGTGTTATCAGGATCTTTTATTCGTCCTGTGGAATGTCCTGGTGGCGCAAATATCCAAGCAGATTTTGGTGAATTTGGTTCGGTTTCGATCAAGTTTGCGTAAGGGCACCGCCCCGCTTGGCGGTCAGCTAATCTATGCCAGAGTGTTTGTTGGGCAGATAAATGTGCTATTTTTCTATCGCAGCCGCCAATGATAAGCGCTATGTGGGGTCATGAACAGATTTGAGATATTCTTAGTCGCCACACCTTCCATGGAACCCCTATTGTGCCAAGAGGCAATAGAAAAGGGTTTTGCTGGTGCGCAGGTTGTTGATGGTGGGGTTACCTTTGAAGGTGGTTGGCCTGACGTTTGGCGTGCAAATTTGGTTTTGCGTGGTGCGACACGTGTCTTGGCCCGATTTGCATCATTTCGTGCGATGCATTTGGCACAGTTAGATAAGCGATCGCGCAAAGTAGATTGGGCATCGGTTTTGCGCGCTGATGTCCCAGTTCGGGTAGACGTTACAAGTCGTAAATCAAAGATTTACCATGCGGGTGCCGCGCAGCAACGTATTGAAACAGCGATCAAAGAAACGATCGGCGCACAAATTACCAAAGATGCGGAAATTGTCGTCAAAGTGCGTATTTTCGATGATTTGGTTTCAATTTCTTTGGATACGTCAGGTGAATCCCTCCATAAACGTGGACATAAAGAAGCGGTGAACAAAGCACCCATGCGTGAAACCCTTGCGGCTTTGTTTTTGCGTCAGTGCGGATATGATGGAACGTTTCCTGTTTATGATCCAATGTGTGGGTCAGGGACGTTTGTTATTGAGGCGGCGGAATGGGCCATGGGCTTGAATCCCGGTCGCAGCCGAGCCTTTGCATTTGAAAAGCTGGCTAGCTTTGATGCGGATGCATGGTCGAACATGAAAAAAACAGGCTCTGTTGCGGCAGTACCTCTTCATTTTTATGGATCTGATCGGGATATGGGTGCAATCCGCATGTCACATGCAAATGCTGCACGCGCGGGTGTGTCCTCCATAACAAAATTTGAACAAGCCGCGATTAGTGATGCAAAAGCGCCAGATGGTCCAAAGGGGCTGATTATGATTAATCCGCCCTATGGTGGCCGAATTGGCGAACGAAAGTTATTGTTTTCACTTTATGGGGCAATGGGCCAGGCACTGCGCCAGAGCTTTAGAGGATGGCGTTTGGGGTTGGTCACCAACGATGCTGGACTTGCAAAGGCAACTGGTTTGTCCTTTTTGCCGACAACGCCACCTATTTCACATGGTGGAATCAAGGTGACGTTGTATCAGACAGACGTTCTTTAATAAGCAAGTGTTGCGTTTACGGCGCGTTTCCAATCACCATATTTGCTTTGTCGGGTTTCATCGCTCATTTTGGGCGCAAAGGTTTGATCCAGATCCCATGCGGCGGCAAATTCGGCTTGCTCTGGATAAAATCCTGTTGCTTGGCCTGCCAACCATGCTGCGCCGATTGCCGTAGTCTCCAAAACCTTTGGGCGATCGACTGGCGCGTTAATGATGTCTGATAAAAACTGCATTGCCCAATTTGACGCGGTCATCCCGCCATCAACACGTAGGGTTGTTTTGCCAGATGATCCCCAGTCTGATTGCATCGCCTCAAGAAGATCACGGGTTTGATACCCAACACTTTCTAACGCCGCGCGCGATAATTCAGCTGACGTTGTCCCGCGGGTCACGCCAAAAATTGCACCACGACAATCCGCATTCCAATAAGGGGCGCCCAAACCGGTAAAGGCGGGGACAATCACGACATTTTGGTTGGGATCAGATTGAACTGCAAGACTGCCCGTTTCACCCGCATTCGAAACGATTTTCAATCCGTCGCGCAACCATTGAACAACGGCACCTGCGATGAAAATTGATCCCTCTAGTGCGTAAGTGGTTTTGCCATTTAATCGATAAGCGATGGTGGTCAACATACGGTTTTGTGACGTGACCATTGTATCGCCCGTGTTCAGGAGTGCAAAACAGCCTGTGCCATAGGTCGATTTCATCATCCCAGGTTCAAAACAGGCCTGTCCAATAGTTGCTGCCTGTTGGTCACCCGCCACCCCAAGAATTGGAATATTTGCGCCGAATAGGTCGGTGGAACCAAAGTCGTCTGCACAATTCAACACATCAGGCAGCATATTGGTGGGAATGTTCAGAATGTTACAGATTTCACTGCTCCACTCGCCGCGGCGAATGTCGTACAACATTGTCCGAGCCGCATTTGTGGCGTCGGTAACATGACGTTTTCCACCAGTCAGGTTCCAGATGAGCCAGCTGTCGACAGTTCCAAACGCCAGATTGCCGGCAAGGGCGCGGTCTTTTGCGCCGTCAACATTTTCAAGGATCCATTTGACCTTGGTTCCGCTGAA
>RFZH01000249.1 GCA_009920815.1 Paracoccaceae bacterium | reverse complement strand
GATCGCACAACTCGAGGCGGAACAAATCGCCGCGCTGGGCAAAGAGATCCCAGATTTCAAAGCGGGTGACACCATCCGTGTTGGTTACAAAGTAACCGAAGGCACACGTACACGTGTACAGAACTACGAAGGCGTTTGCATTTCTCGCAAAAATGGCCACGGCATCGCAGGTTCATTCACAGTGCGCAAAATTTCATTTGGTGAAGGCGTGGAACGCGTATTCCCATTATATTCGACAAACATTGATAGCATCGAGGTCGTTCGCCGCGGTCGTGTGCGTCGTGCGAAGCTGTACTATTTGCGTTCGCGTCGCGGTAAATCTGCGCGTATCGCAGAAGTCAGCAACTACAAACCAAAATCTGACCAATAAGGAGCGGCGAGATGAAAGCAGACATCCATCCCGATTACCACTTCATCGACGTCAAAATGACCGATGGAACTATCGTGAAAATGCGCTCTACTTGGGGCAAAGAAGGCGACACCATGGCGTTGGAAATCGATCCATCCGCTCACCCAGCGTGGACAGGCGGTGGCACTCGTCTATTGGACCAAGGTGGTCGCGTTTCCAAGTTCAAAAAGAAATACGAAGGTCTGGGATTCTAATCCCACCGTTTGTTCGGTTTCAGAGAGTCGCCTGTTTGGCGGCCCTTTTTTATGCGGCTTTCGCAGGACTTTGTCACAAAAAAAGGCCCCCATATCGGGAGCCTTTTGAAATCTGGTTTGTTTATTGCCTAGACAAAAAACTGTGCCCCGTTCGCCGAGATCGTCGAACCGTTGATGAAACCGGAGTCGTCTGATGCCAAGAATGCGACACAGCGTGCAATTTCTTCTGGCTCACCCAAGCGACCAGCGGGAATTTGTGCAATGATGCTTTCGCGGACTTTTTCAGGGACGGCCATAACCATTTCTGTTGCGATATAGCCTGGGCAAATGGCGTTTGCTGTAATGCCTGCACGCGCACCTTCTTGTGCTAAGGATTTAACGATGCCAAGATCACCTGCTTTTGTTGCCGCATAGTTTACCTGTGCAAATTGACCCTTTTGGCCGTTGATCGATGAAATGACAATCACGCGCCCGAATTTACGCTCGCGCATACCTGGCCAGATGGGGTGAACGGTGTTGAAAACGCCTGTCAGGTTTGTATCAATCACTTGGTGCCATTGCTCGGGTGTCATTTTGTGGAACGGCGCATCACGGGTAATGCCAGCGTTCGCGACAACCACATCGATTGGGCCAAGGTCTGCTTCGACTTGGGCAATGCCTGCTGCGCTTGCTTCGTAATCGGCGACGTTCCATTTATATGTCTTGATGCCTGTTTCGGCGGTGAATTGTGCCGCCGCGTCGTCATTGCCCGCATAGTTGGCTGCGACCGCATACCCTGCAGCTTGCAAGGTTTTTGAAATTGCCGCGCCAATACCGCGTGATCCACCTGTGACTAATGCAACTCGACCCATAATGTCTTCTCCTATTTGGGATATGTCTTGGTAACTCTATTACCCACAATGTGACGTTAGCGCAATATTATTTCGTTGTCATTTTGCCGCATTGCAGAAAAAAACGGGGCACTTGGCTCCGTTTCTGAAATATTATGGACGCTCTAGGCACATGGCGACGCCCATACCGCCCCCGATGCACAAGGTGGCTAGACCTCGTTTTGCATCGCGACGTTTCATTTCAAACAGCAAGGTGTTCAAAATGCGCGCACCAGATGCACCAATTGGGTGACCGATGGCAATCGCACCGCCATTAACGTTAACAATTGCGGGATCCCAGCCCATGTCTTTGTTTACGGCGCAAGCTTGTGCTGCAAAGGCTTCGTTCGCTTCGACCAGGTCAAGGCTGTCCGCAGTCCAGCCTGCTTTTTCCAATGCTTTGCGGCTGGCGTAAATCGGGCCAACACCCATGATTTTTGGATCCAATCCAGCGGTTGCATAAGAAACAATACGTGCCAAAGGTTCGATGCCGCGGCGTTCTGCTTCGTCAGCGGACATCAACAGCGCACCGGCGGCGCCATCATTCAGGCCAGAGGCGTTTGCAGCGGTGACCGAGCCGTCTTTGGTAAAGGCGGGGCGCAGCTTTTGCATGCTTTCCAATGTTGCGCCGTGACGGATGTATTCGTCTTGGTCAACAATGATGTCGCCTTTGCGCGTTTTGACTGTAAATGGGACGATCTCGTCAACAAATTTACCAGCTTTTTGCGCAGCTTCAGCTTTGTTTTGAGACGCAAGTGCGAATTCGTCTTGCATATCTCGGCTGATTTGCCATTGCTCGGCGACGTTCTCGGCGGTTTGACCCATGTGATACCCGTTGAAAGCATCCCAAAGACCATCGCGGATCATGCTATCGATATATTTGACGTCGCCCATTTTGTGACCTGCCCGCAGGTGTGCCACGTGGGGGGACAATGTCATATTTTCTTGGCCGCCTGCACAGACGATGGATGCGTCACCCAATTGAATGTGTTGTGCAGCCAAAGCGACTGCGCGCAACCCTGAACCACAGACTTGGTTGATGCCCCATGCAGCGCTTTCGATTGGAAGACCGGCGTTAACATGCGCTTGGCGCGCAGGGTTTTGGCCTTGGCCCGCAGAAAGCACCTGACCTAAGATTGTCTCTGACACTTCTGATTTATCAATTCCGGCGCGGCTAACCAATGCTTCCAACATTGTTGCGCCTAAATCGTGCGCGGGTGTATTTGCGAATGATCCAGCAAAGCTGCCGACGGCAGTACGGGCAGCTGATGCGATTACGACGTTTGTCATGGGTTTTGTCCTCCAATAAGTCCCGGAACAGAGCTGCGCTAGTGATACAGCTTTCGCTGCGCTGCGGCAACACTTTTGACGGGTTAGGATGACATGTCGCTATTTTGTGGTTGTATCCAAGGCGGTGTCATCGTCGGCGCGCCCCAATAATACCCTTGTAGGCAATCAATTCCGTGC
>RFZH01000248.1 GCA_009920815.1 Paracoccaceae bacterium | reverse complement strand
ATTTGCGGCGCGCCGATGCAGTATTCGACCACTTCGAGACCGCGTTGCACATCGCCTTTGGCGTCGGGGAATGTTTTGCCGTGTTCGCGGGACAGGGCCTCGGCCAATTTGTCCATATCGCGGTTCAAAAGGTCCACGAATTTCATCATCACGCGGGCGCGGCGTTGTGGGTTGACGGCGGCCCATGCGGGTTGTGCCGCAGCGGCGATGTCAACGGCCTGTGCCAATTCGGCGGCGGATGCCAGCGGCACTTTGGCTTGGACTTCGCCAGTTGCGGGGTTGAAGACGTCGGCAAAGCGGCCGGACGTGCCTTTGACGTGTTGGCCGCCGATGTAATGGGTCAATTCTTGCATGGATGGTCCTCCTAAAATCTGGCTGGACTGTATCGTTGCAAAAATGTAATTAAAACAGGTAAGTTTTCAAAAACGTCCTGCATTTTTGCAAAGGTGAGGCAATGGATCACAATTGGGATGACCTGAGGGTTTTTTTGGCGGTTGCACGTCTGGAAACGTTGTCTGCGGCAGGACGGGTGTTAAAAATAGACCCTGCGACGGTTGGGCGTCGCATCGCACGCATGGAAGAGGCCTTTGGCACACCATTGTTCGCCAAATCACCCAATGGATATGCCTTGACCGAGGCGGGAACACGATTGATTGGCCATGCGGAACGGGTCGAACAGGCAATGTTCGGTCTAAGCGAAGATTTATCGGGGACCAGTGGATCGCTTAGCGGGCAGATCCGCATCGGTGCACCCGACGGGTGTGCGAATTTTCTATTGCCACAGGTCTGCGCGCGGATTGCTGATCAAAACCCCGATTTGGACATCCAGATCGTTGCGTTGCCGCGGGTTGTGAATTTGTCAAAACGCGAAGCAGATATGGCCATCGCCGTTAGCCCACCCTCAACGGGTCGATTAACGGTACAAAAATTAACCGATTATCGCCTGCACCTTGCGGCATCGCGTAGTTACCTTGAGCGCCATCCAGTTATCTCATCTCTGGCAGATCTGACAGGGCATCGGATTATCGGTTACATACCTGATATGATTTTTGACAAGGAATTGGATTATCTGTCTGAATTGGGCATGGATCATGTACATTTGGCGTCCAATTCAGTGTCCGTTCAATTTAACTGGTTACGTGCAGGGGCAGGATTAGGGATCGTGCATGACTTTGCCTTGCCATTTGCCCCGCACATCACGCGCCTGTTGCCAGATGCGTTTCATCTAAAACGCAGTTTCTATCTAATTCGCCACGCAGATGATCGACGCTTAGAGCGGATGAACCGGTTTGCCCAATCATTGTCACAAGAATTAAAGCGTGAAGTCGAGCATTTAGAAAGCATTTCTTGACACAGAATAAAACTGCGTACACCATTGAGTTATTGAAATTATATTGCGAGGTGTATTATGTTGGTTGCACAAATTTTACAGACAAAAGCAAGCGCAGGCGTTGTGACGGTTACATCCCAAACGACGGTCGCAGATGCGGCAAAACTCCTCGCAGAGCGAAAATTCGGGTCTTTGGTGATTTCTGACGATGGCAAACGCGCAGTGGGGATTTTATCCGAACGCGACATTGTTCGTGTGATCGCATTACAAGGTGCGGGCGTTTTGAATGATCCGGTGTCAATGCACATGACCGCGTCCGTTGTAACCTGTTCCAAACAAGCCACAGCCGATCAAGTGTTAAAAACGATGACCGACCGTCGCTTTCGCCATATGCCAGTGGTGGAAGAAGGGGAATTGGTCGGGCTTATCACACTTGGCGACGTTGTGAAATCGCGCCTCAGCGAACTTGCGATGGAAAAGGACGCGTTAGAAGGCATGATAATGGGCTATTAAGCCTTGCAATTTGTTGGGTAATATTGTTGCGTGCGCCAAACACGTTCTGACGGAGATCATGAAATGCGAATTGGCCTTTACCCGGGAACCTTTGACCCAATAACGTTGGGGCATGTTGATATTATTCGGCGTGGGGCCATGTTGGTGGATCGTCTGGTCATCGGTATTGCGATCAATCGTGATAAGGGTCCGCTGTTTTCCCTAGAAGAGCGTGTCGCCATGATAGAAGAAGAATGTGCAACATTATCGGCCGAGACGGGCACCGAAATTGTTGCGCATCCTTTTGAAAATCTGTTGATCGATTGCGCCCGTGATGTGGGCGCGCAGGTGATTGTGCGCGGTTTGCGCGCTGTTGCAGATTTTGAATATGAATATCAAATGGTTGGCATGAATCGGGCGATGGACAGCAGTATCGAAACTGTGTTTTTGATGGCCGAGGCCCGTCATCAGGCGATTGCATCAAAGCTGGTCAAAGAAATCGCCCGATTAAATGGCGATATTTCGAAATTTGTCACGCCATATGTTCATGGTAAATTGATGGCAAAGCTGGGTAAGTAAACGCTCTTTACCGATCTGCGGGGCGTCGTCCTACAGCGTTTTACCGCCTTTGGCCATGTGCCCGCAAAGATTGCGGGCACGACCCAAATCAGATCATCGCCATGCCGCCATTGACGTGCAACGTTGCGCCTGTAACATACCCTGCCTCAGAGCTTGCTAGGTACAAGGTTGCCGCAGCGATTTCGGCAGCGTCGCCCATGCGGCCCGCCGGCACTTGGGTCAGGATTTTCGATTTTTGATCGTCGTTTAACTTGTCTGTCATTGCCGTGGTGATGAAACCTGGCGCGATGGCATTGACGGTGATGCCGCGGCTGGCGACTTCGTAGGCTAATGATTTGGACATGCCGATCATGCCGGCCTTGGACGCGGCATAGTTGCCTTGGCCCGGGTTGCCCGTCGTGCCCACAACGGACGAGATGTTGACGATACGGCCCCAGCGCGATTTCATCATGCCGCGCAAGACGCCGCGGCACAGGCGCATGGTGGCGGTCAGGTTGACATCGATGACGGAATTCCATTCATCGTCCGACATGCGCATAAACAGGTTATCGCGTGTGATGCCCGCGTTG
>RFZH01000247.1 GCA_009920815.1 Paracoccaceae bacterium | reverse complement strand
TTTGACAAACGAAAAGGCGGCGTCATGACCCAGACCCCGATTATGACAGCACAAAATTTGGCGCGTCACTACGATGTTGGTGGCGGAATGTTACGCAAACCGCAAACCCTAAGGGCGGTACAAAGCGTCGATTTCCAATTGTATCCTGGTAAAACTCTGGCAATCGTGGGGGAATCTGGCTGTGGCAAGTCCACATTGGCCAGACTGGTCACAATGATCGAAGAACCCACTCACGGAACGCTCACGATCAACGGAACACAAGTTCTGCCTGAGACATGGTCACAATTGCGCCAAACCGTTCAAATCGTTTTCCAAGACCCCTATGGATCCTTAAATCCGCGCCAGCGCATTGGACAGATTCTGATGGAGCCGCTGATCATCAATCGGCCACAGATGTCGGCAGCCGAGCGCGAAACAAAAGCGCGCGACATGCTAGGATTAGTTGGGCTGCGGCCTGAACACTTTGACCGGTATCCCCATATGTTTTCGGGCGGTCAACGCCAACGGATCGCGATTGCGCGCGGGCTTATGTTGGATCCAAAAATTTTGGTATTGGACGAACCCGTGTCCGCCCTAGATGTTTCGATCCAATCTTCTATCCTCAATCTCTTGGTCGAATTGCAGGACAGGTTGAACCTTGCAAACGGATCAAATTGACGGGTGAATTGCCGTCACCTTTGAATGCACCAGTGGGATGCCCCTTTGCCCCCCGATGTTGGAAGGTCACGGATCGCTGCAGAAGCGAAGTACCCAAGTTTGACGACGCCACCGCGCACAGGGTGGCGTGTTTCCTACCCGAATAGGGTTAATCGTCGAGGGCGACCATTTCTGCAAGCTGGGACATGCGCATGGCGATATCGTTTGCGACCGTCGCCTGTTCGGTCACCGCTGACGCAATGCTTGCGGTGTCATCTTTTAGACCGGTTACTCGGTCGATAATGCCACCCATATTACCTGTGATTTTTTGGTTGATCACCTTAATTGTATCAATCTCTTTGGCAATAGCTTGGGTAAAGGTGGTGGCGCTATTGGCAAGGTTTTTGACTTCGCCGGCCACGACGGCAAAGCCTTTACCCGCTTCGCCCGCGCGCGCTGCCTCAACCGCGGCATTCAGGGCCAACAGGTTGATTTGGTCAGCAATCGTGTAAACAAACTCAACAGTTTTTTCCATGGTCTCGGACGAGGAAACCAAATCCTTGACCACATCTTTCGTCCCCGTTGCCGATATTTCCAACTGTTGCGTATTTTCTTGGGTTATATGGAGCGAGCGAGAAATTTCTGTGATTGACGCGTTCATTTCTTCGACTGCAGCAGCGGTTGATGCGGCAATATCGGCAGACTGCATTTTCATTTCACGTTCTGCGGTGATGTCAGAAGCATATTTTGTGACGCCAATCACATTGCCATTCAGATCATAGTCTGGATTATAGGCCGCGCGAATATGCACCGTTGCGCCGTCGCTGCGCACACGCTGAAACGTCCCTGCCTGCGATTGTCCGCGTGCCAGATCGTTCCAGAATTTGCGATATGATGGGCTGGAAGTAAAGCTGGGTGCGCAGAACATACGATGATGTTGGCCCAAAACCTGATGTTCTGAATACCCCATAACATCCAAGAATGTTTGATTCACATCAATGACGATCCCATGCGTGTTAAAGGAAATCGCCGCTTGGGTTCGGTTGATAGCTTCGCGCGTCTTGTTCGTTGGAATGGTTATGTCAACGGCATACTTAATAACCCCTAAAATATTGCCATGTGCATCCATGATAGGGTTATAGGTTGCTTGAATATAAACGCGTTCACCCGCCTTATTGATGCGGGTATAGGTACCCGATTGAAAATGTCCCGTTTCTAAATCTGCCCAAAACTGCTTGTATTGTTCGCTACGAACATAATGCGGCTCGCAAAAAATCGCGTGATGTTTTCCCACGATTTCGTTTTGATTGTAACCTAAGGTCGATAAGAAATTTTGATTTGCACTCAGGACATGCCCATCAGGCGTGAACGAAATCACAGCCAAACTTTTATCAAGTGCCGCGATAACATTTTCATCAGAAAACGCGCTAAATTCTGATTTTTTAATTTTACGACCAAACATGAGTACACCTAACTGACAGAACGTTATCAGATAGAGTAACGGCGAAAGCAGTGTTTATGATAGGACGCACAAAAATTTGCTGGGCATGATGACAACAGGCCATCAAATCATAATAATTACTTATCACTATTATTAAAAAATGAAAATTTTATTTATGTTTGAAAGCTGTATACTATGGACATATTTGTAAATACCCGGGCGGCGTTTGCCGCCCTTCTATCATTTATCAGGAGGACACGATGGACGGGAATGATTTTCCGAAAACAGGCCAATGCCCTGTCATGCATGGCGCAAATTCAACGACGACAAAAGACGTCATGGATTGGTGGCCAAACGCGTTAAATCTGGATATTTTGCATCAGCACGATACCAAAACAAATCCTTTGGGCGCAGAGTTTAGCTATCGCGATGCACTCAAGGACCTGGACGTTGATGCGCTAAAGGCAGACATGACCGCGCTGATGACCGATAGCCAAGATTGGTGGCCGGCAGACTGGGGTCATTATGGTGGTCTTATGATCCGTATGGCGTGGCACGCGGCGGGGTCCTATCGTACTGCCGATGGTCGCGGTGGCGCGGGCACAGGCAACCAACGCTTTGCACCATTGAACAGCTGGCCAGACAACGGCAACCTAGATAAGGCGCGCCGCCTATTGTGGCCGATCAAAAAGAAATACGGCAACTCTGTTTCATGGGCTGACCTGTTCATTTTGGCGGGGAACATTGCGTATGAATCCATGGGCTTTAAAACCTTTGGCTTCTCTTTCGGCCGCGAAGACATCTGGCACCCAGAAAAAGACATCTACTGGGGTTCTGAAAAAGAATGGCTGGGATCGGGCCGCTATGATGAAAGCCGCGAAGCGGACACATTG
>RFZH01000246.1 GCA_009920815.1 Paracoccaceae bacterium | reverse complement strand
AAAAGAATATCCATAGGTGGAAATTTCTTGACCAAAGGAATTCGCTGGGATCAATTTGATCATAATCGACCAAGATTGGACAAACGCATGCAAAATGATTTACGAGAGATTGACGAATTTGCCGACATGGGGATTATCTTATCAGATGGCTGTCGTCTGTCTGCGCGCGTTTGGGTGCCCAAAGACGCAAACGAAAAACCTGTTCCGGTTATCTTAGAATATCTGCCATACCGCAAACGGGATGGCACCTGCGCGCGCGATGCGTTGACCCACCCTTATTTTGCAAAACGCGGCTACGCGGCCGTACGTGTCGACATGCGCGGTAACGGCGACAGCCAAGGAATAATGACAGACGAATATTCTGAAGCCGAACTATCAGACGGGGTCGAGGTAATCAATTGGTTGGCCGCTCAGCCCTGGTGTAACGGAAACGTTGGCATCATGGGGATCAGTTGGGGTGGATTTAATGGATTGCAGATCGCCGAGCGTGCGCCAGCGCCATTAAAGGCGGTCATTACGCTATGCTCGACCGTGGATCGCTATGCAGATGACATCCACTATAAAGGCGGATGTTTATTGAATGAAAACATGGGCTGGGGGGCAACTATGTGGTCCTATTCATCACGTCCCCCCGACCCCGCTTTGGTTGGGGATGCATGGCGTGATATGTGGCTTGAACGATTGCGCGAAGAACCATTTTTACCAGCCGATTGGTTAGAGCATCAACAGCGCAATGACTATTGGAAACATGGCTCTGTCTGCGAAAACTATGCCGGTATCAAGGCGGCCGTATTGGCCATTGGCGGTTGGGGGGACGCATATAAAAACACCGTCTCGCATTTGGTCGAAAATATCTCTGCCCCTGTTAAAGGGATCGTTGGTCCATGGGTTCACAAATACCCACATTTTGCCGTTCCAGAGCCAAAAATTGGATTTTTGCAAGAAGCCCTAAGGTGGTGGGACCATTGGTTGAAGGGAATTGATACAGGGGTGTTGGATGACCCTGCATATACAGCATATCTGATGGATGGCGTTCGGCCAAAGACATGGTACACAGAACGGCCCGGGCGTTGGTTAGGATACGATAGCTGGCCCAGCAATAATCCAGAAAAAACACTTTTCTTCACCGCTGATCATCGGTTGGGACCAGAGGCCGAGCAATTTGAACACATCGTTTGTTCACCACAAGATTGTGGATTGGATGGTGGTGAATATTGTGCCATTTGGCTTGGGCCCGAAATGCCGGGCGATCAACGGCGCGATGACGCGCTGTCAATTTGTTACGAAAGCGCGCCTTTGGATCAGCCAATGAATATCATCGATGCGCCTGAAATTGACATAACGTTAAAACACAGCGCCCCGTCAGGGCAGATAGCGGTGCGTTTGAACCATATTCATGCGGATGGGGCATCAACACGGATCACTTACGGTGTTTTCAACCTCGCACATCGCAACGGACATGATCACGTGTCCACAATCAATCCACAAGAAGCGATGAAAATTCGGTTTTCGCTAGATCATATCGCTTATCGCGTGCCGGCGGGTGATATAATTCGAATCTCGATTTCGAATGCCTATTGGCCCTTGTTATGGCCGATGCCACAGGCAGGCGACAGCGTGATCATTGAGGGATCTTGCAAAATCTCCCTCGCCACCGAAGGTATCGGAGACCAACGCGTGTTCCCTAGCCCCGAGATGGATCAGGCATGGAAAGTGCAAACTTTGCGGCCATCAAATAACACGCGACGCATCGATCGGGACCTAAAAACAGGTATTGTTACGACGGAAATCATAGATGATTTTGGTTCAGTGCGTGACGAAGATCATGGGCTAATCTCAGGATCGATCGCGCGTGAATGGTGGTCCATTCACCCAGATGATCCCTTGTCCGCACGTGTGAAAATTCATTGGACGCAAGAAAACGCACGAGACGCTTGGTCAGTGCGGACAGAAACATTTTCAGAGATGTGGAGCGATGTCGAAAACTTTTACCTTACAGCGCGTCTAGAAGCCTATGAGGGTGAAAGTTTGGTGTTTTCCAAGGATGTTGAACGGACCATCCCGCGTGAGGGACATTGATGCGAATTTAGGTTTCCGATTGCTTTACCCTTTAAACAACGCAGCGGCCACGCCCTGCGTTGTTTGAAATCGGAACAATAATTCAGATTAAGCAGCCGCTAAACAAGACTTGTTCGGCCGGTTTGCGCCATGGCAATCGATAACTCTTGGCTGAGGACAGACCAAAGTTCATGCAGCCCCTCTTCGCCGCGGGCAGCGATGGCGAATAATAAAATACGCCCCAAAAATGTAAAATCTGCGCCTTGGTTTAGGGTTTTCAACACGTCCTCGCCGGAACGCAGGCCACTGTCGTAAAAAATCGGAACATTCGGGCCAACCGTATTCCTAATGTCCTGCAAGCGTTCAAAGGGCGCCGGCGCGCTTTCCAATTGGCGCGCACCGTGACTTGACACTTGAATTGCATCCACCCCAGACGCCATCAGTCGCGCGGCATCTTGTGCATTCAAAACCCCTTTTACCACCAGTTTTCCACGCCAAAGATCGCGCAGTTTTGACAAGGTCGCCCAATCGGCACGCGCACGGCTTTCTGTGCGATCAAATGTAAACCCTGCCAGATCAAAATTTGCCAAACGGGGTTTGCCATGAAACAATGACGAAAGCGACCAGCGCGGATGGCACGCGAAATCAATGAATTGTCGCGGACCAATTCTGAATGGCATCTTGAAATTATGTGCTAATTCGCGGGGGCGACGTCCGACCTCTGGCACGTCAACGGTCAAAATAAGTGTTTCGAACCCTGCGGTTTGAGCACGCTCAGCAAGCTTGAACGAACTTTCTCCATCGCCACTAAAATATAGTTGGAACCACGCATTCCCTTCAGATTGCGTCAACAGATCTTCCATGGGCGTGGTGCTCATGGTTGATATGCCCAAGGGCACTTTGTACCGCGCCGCAAG
>RFZH01000245.1 GCA_009920815.1 Paracoccaceae bacterium | reverse complement strand
GGCCTATAAGCCAAACGTTGATAAGACATAGAAAACCCCCGATCGAAAGACCGGGGGTTTTTTGTTATTTTAAAATTTGAAGAACGAAATTGTCGGTCCTAATGTGGTCACGCATCTTTTCCCTGGCGTACTCTGTGCCGAGAGTGTCTTGTATTAATTTTTGATGGATGCTGCACTTTTGTTGCACTGCTCCAAAAAGTTGGTTTCAGAAGAGACAGCTTCCAAAATTTTTTTAGGGTAAGATCCGAAGATTTGCCTGACTTATTAATGTGTCCTTCTTCGATAGAATAGAAGTTCGCTATTTGCGAAAGTATGTAATATTTGAAAATGTTGAATTTACGGTCTAATTTTCTATTCCGTATAAGGTAGTCAAAACTGTACGATCCATAAGCCGCCGAGAAATAGGCCAATGGATTGTGACCGTCTCTAAAAAAATGGTCCTCGTATTCCTGTTTTTATTTTTCGCCAGTCCCTAAATGCGGTCTGAGGTTTTAATTTGAATATAGCGGTGAGAGCTTTGATTAAATCTTGCGGCTTAATAATTTTTGTTTTTTCTATACTTTCGTCTAGATATTGATTTTCCCGCCGTTCCAGAAAAAGTTGCAGCGGTTTTTGCCCAGCTGTAAAATATTCTTCTAAGTCTTTCATAAAAGGACGCAAGGCCCAGATTTGTTCTAATTTAACAGGATTTTGGCTATTAGTCCCGACTATAACGTCCGAGACAAACTCAGGCTCGCTCGTTCCAATCAGCCTAAAGGGCACGAAAACATCATCTAATTGATCCGCTAACCCGAAAAGTACAGAACTCGTCTGACATCCATTTACAATTTGAAATTCTTCAATTGTAAATGCGTCTCCTGTCCGAGAAATTGACTTCGCCACTACTGTTATGCCGTTATTTTTAAAAACAAAGCTGTTTTTATCCCCTTTATCAACGTCTTCGTTGATCTTTTTATTTATATCTGAATTCGGGTCAAAGTCCCTCACATTGTCAAAGAATACGCGCCGATCCAGGGTTATTATACCATTTACGTCTTTCGATATGAGTTATATCAAATCCTGCCCTTCGATATAGCCGACGTATGCTTCTTGCACCTTTGGGTGATTAGGCAGTGTGTTGTTTTTGCTAAAATTGAACTTCACTCGGTTTTTCTGAGTGGTTGAGCGATGCCCTTTTTGCAAATCTTTCGCTCCGAAAAAATTTACTTGGATTTTAGAAAATAAATTTAAGTTAGCCAATTTTGTTTTGTTTTCCTCTGCGAGTTTTTCTATCCGCTCCGGCTTGGAATATGCTCCCGTAGTGCAATAATGCAGAGCTATGTTCGGATTGTGGTGCAAAATGTTCTGAAATACTTTCTCCTTTGCATTCCATAAATCATTCAACTGGTCACTCGATTGAGCATCGCTATCCGTGAAAAACTCCTCCACCGCATCAAAGAACTTTGAGATTTCGCCATAGTCAAAGCCTTGAGATGTTTTTGACTGGAAAAAATGAAAGGAAAACTCCACTTTCTGCTCATGTAATAACCGTTCGTCGAGTTCGTCTTTTTCGCATACAATATGACCGTTCATGAGTATAGCTACGCCGTCTAGGCCAAATTCCGTACCATTCAAATGTACCTTGAATGGATCTACACTCTCGCTGAGCAGCCCAATTAGAACAGAGTTTATTGAATAAGCTTTGAAAGCATCATTGTCTTGCCACCCAGGAATGCCGAAGCTCGTCTTGAAATTTGCTAATTGCGTTTTGTTTATGGGGTCACGTTGGACCTCCTAGTCAAGAATGATGTTTTGGTAAAAAGCTTTTATCTTAATAAGGGTATGCGAAATTTATAAGTCAACCTTAATGTTTAATACGCTTGTGCCTAGGAAAGGTTTTTTGCTGCAGAAGATTAAATGTAGAAACTTGATTTTTTTCTTCCGAGATTGTGGGTTTAAGGTTCTTGACCCTCCACATGGGGAGGCGGTATTGCTACGGTTGGTAATTGTACGACCGTTGGATGTGGCTTGAGGGATAAAGTGCATCCAACATCGCGTGGGCTGCGTCCCTGAGGGGCGGCGGAGTCGTGGTACAATGGGTAGCATATTGGTTTCTGGCATGGGCTTTGGGTCCTGATGGGTGATGCCAAAACCCTAATGCCCTATGGTTAACATCGTCGTGCCGCAACGCACGCGATACAGATGCCCGATTTCCCAATATTTATGGGGTTGGGGGTGGACACCCCCGCGCTTCCCCTCTATACGACAGCAATCTGAATGGCCCTAGATTCGTCTAGGGTCTTTTCGATGTTATTCACTGGCCACCTTCGGGGGGCTTTACCAAGGCGGGTCATACCGCCGAACACACAAACGGAAGACAGAAAGCATGGCACTTAAGTCGTATAAACCAACGACGCCGGGCCAGCGCGGGCTGGTACTGATCGACCGTTCGGAGTTGTGGAAAGGACGTCCTGTCAAATCCCTTACAGAGGGTTTGACAAAATCGGGCGGCCGTAACAACACTGGACGGATTACATCACGCCGTCGCGGTGGTGGGGCGAAACGCCTTTACCGTATCGTTGATTTCAAACGGAACAAATTTGATGTTGCAGCAACAGTTGAACGGATCGAATACGACCCCAACCGTACTGCGTTCATCGCACTGATCAAATACGAAGACGGCGAGCAAGCCTACATCTTGGCTCCTCAACGTTTGGCCGTTGGTGATCAGGTTATTGCATCTGCAAAAGCAGATATTAAACCAGGTAACGCGATGCCATTTTCTGGCATGCCTATCGGTACAATCGTCCACAACATCGAATTGAAAGCAGGCAAGGGCGGTCAAATCGCACGTGCGGCTGGCACATACGCACAATTCGTTGGTCGTGACGGTGGTTACGCACAGATCCGCCTGTCTTCTGGCGAATTGCGCATGGTCCGCCAAGAATGTATGGCGACTGTTGGTGCGGTTTCCAACCCTGACAATTCAAACCAAAACTACGGTAAAGC
>RFZH01000244.1 GCA_009920815.1 Paracoccaceae bacterium | reverse complement strand
AAATAAACGGCGATATATTTGGCTTGTTGATCGGAACAATTGTCCAACTTGGCCCGCGCTGGCACCAGTTCACCGTCATGCAAACGGTATATCACATCTGCCCAACCCATTTCGTAAAAACCAACCATTGCCTTTGATCAAGGCGCACAGCATCAGAGTGTGTGTGACCTTTCCATATATAGTTGATGACTGCATCCGTAGCGCTAAGATCAGAATCTGCACAGATGGCGATTTCAGATGGCGTTGATGCGCGATTACAATCGTATCCCGCCGCTGCGAGCGGCAGCGCAAATCCTGCACCGAACAACAAATACCATCCAAATATCAAACCGATTAAACACATCAAACACCAAAACCAAAGGATGTATCAATACGGTCAAACTAACGCAAATTGGCCGATCCGACAATCCGCCCTATCCAAATCGATTATCTAATATAGTTATACCTTGATTTTGCCAGCCAAGGCTGCATCGATTGCCTTTTGTCCGAAATGCAGGCCGCATTCATAGGTTCCAAAGACGAAATTTGCGTTGGCGCCGGCATTCAGGCCCGCCTGAATGCTTTCGCCGATCTCGAAATCTTCTTCGAAGACTACACGGATCAGATCATAGTTTTTCTGGAAATAACGTTCGGCTTTTTCGGTTTGTGGCGCTTCGCTAATCAGCATCATGCACTGGAACACACAGGTATCAATCCCCGTTGGTATGATGGTGTGAACATAGATGTGATCAGTCATTACCTGCACAAAGTTAGCGGGAAAGATATAATTCTGCGTCATGAAATTTGACCGGTAATCCCATGTTTCAGGATCCTGTTCACGCAGATCCAACACCTTTGGCAGCGGGACCGCATGGCGGACATGAGGATCAAAGTTCAATTGAACGCTTTGATTGTCCAGATACCCCGCACAGGCTGTATCACGATGAGCATAGCAGAAATGATAACTTTCTTGGAACGCTTCCAACAGGAAACGCCAGCTCATTTTCTTTTCCAATGTCCACTTTTTGAACACATGCTGGTTGCCCATATCTAGGCTTGTCAGTTGTTCGGCCATCGGCTTTAGCCACGCATCGATGTCGATGTCGTGATCCTGCACTGATGGCACCACCCAGATCAGGCCAAAACGTTCAAACACGGGCAATTCGACCAGACCCAATTTCGATTTATCGACCCCGTCAAAGCCAAATTGTTGGGGGATACCCCGCAATTTGCCATCCAACCCATAGGTCCAGGCATGGTACGGGCAAGACAGCGTGCGCGCCTTGCCACAGGGTTCTTTCGTTAATTTCGCCCCACGGTGGCGGCACACGTTCAAAAACGCCCGCAAAACACCATCGTGGGCGCGGGTCACGACGATGGGTACGCCGAAATGATCATGGGTCATGAAATCGCCAGCCTCTGCCAGATCGGACACATGGCCTATGATGATCGGAAAGTTGCGGAAAAGCGTGTTGACCTCGGCTTCGTATTGGTTGGGGTCGGTATATTTGGTGGTGGGGTTATACATGACCTCGGGCACCATATGCGTGGTGCCTTGCTCTGCGATGCGCAGCGTTTCTTGGATCAAATGGCGTTCTTCGGCGGAAATGGTCACATCACACCCCTTTATAGTCTTTTATCAGCTGCTCTACCACTTGGGCGACAGTTTCGCGATGCGTCACATTTCCCACACCCTGCCCCGCGCTCCAAACGGTTTTCCAAGCTTTGGCACCATCATGCATATCTTGGGAAAAATCAATCTTGGCGGTACGGGACATATCTTCGGGGGTGAACCCTGCCGCTTCGACGCTGGCGCGCATCCAATTGCCCAAGGCACCCGTAATAGCGCGCGATGCGATCAAATCTTGCATGCCGCTGTCCCAGACCATTTGGCGATAGGCATCATTGATCAACGATTCCTCACACGCCAAAAACCGCGTCCCAAGGTAAGCAAAATCCGCACCCAGCACTTCGGCCGCTTTGATGGCGCGCCCCGTGGAAATGCCCCCGCCCACGATCAAGGGGCCGTCAAAGAATGATCGCACTTCGTCGATAAAGGGCATCATGGCGTATTCACCAGTGTGCCCCCCTGCCCCCGCGCAAACCAATACCAAACCATCTGCACCCTTGTCCAAGGCCTTGCGTGCAAAGTTGGGTGAATTCACATCGGCAAAAACCAAACCGCCATAGCCATGCACCACATCAGCCACCCGATGCGGCCCGCCCAAAGCGGTAATCACCAATTCCGGTTGATATTGCGCAACCAAGGCCAATTCATCTTCAAAGCGGCCATAGCTGTTGTGCGTGATCATGTTCATCGCCCAAGGCGCGTCATGTGCGGTCAGCGTTGACACAATGCGTGCAACCCAGTCGCACAGCTGGTCCATTGTGCGCGCGTTCGTGGCGGGAAAACACCCCATAACCCCGGATTGACAGGCGTTAATCACCATATCCGGCCCAGTAACCAAAAACATAGGAGCACAGATTGCAGGAACCTTAACACGGGATTTTAGCACCGTGGTTTTATCGGCAACTGTGGGCATTGGCTATCCTTTCAAGGGTATTCTTTTTCGCCCATTTTGGCGCTTGTCCCTAGGTGATGCAACGCCAAAGGCAAAAGACGTTACGAAACCTTTTGCCACGGACGGCCTATTTCGTTTGCCAGGGGGCGTTTTAACAATATCCTATGCCATTGCTTGGATTATCGCCTTCCCTGCCCCAGCGGGCCACACAGAGGGCGCTGCGCCGAACTTGGCGCAAATACATCAAGACGGGAAAGGCCAATCCATGTGGCGTAAACCGCTAAGCACAGGGCCCCCACCCCAGTGGTTAGGGAATGCACTTTTGCATTTTCCAGCTAACATATTGATTTTTTTATTTTTTTCTAAGAAAATTCAAGACATTGCGAATTCACACCGTCCGGTCCAATAATCGTTCAACGGCATCCAAAACCGCCCGGGTCAGTTCTTGATCGACCTGACGGCCCGAAATGTGAATGGCGAACCCGTCCCGATCCTTGGTT
>RFZH01000243.1 GCA_009920815.1 Paracoccaceae bacterium | reverse complement strand
TGTTTCGGTTGCGCTTTCTTCGAATTTTGAAAAACCGCGATCAAACAGGCGCAAGAAATGGTGGGCTGCGTCACGGAAAACAGGATCTTTTTTCATCCGCACGTTGGTCAATGCCAAAGAAGATCTGTCCCGAATTCCGCCAAGCGCGGCAATGGTTCTGCCACGTTCCCCTTTGGCAAAACGACGCCAAATTTCAGGACGCGCCATGTCCGGTCTTAGGTCATCCATATAGATCCCATCTTGGCTAAGCAAGGTCAGGATATCCTGCGACGCTTGGACCAGCTGCGCGACAGAGCGATCCTTGAGTGCGCGGCGCAGTGCGTTAAAGCCTTCTTCGTCGTTCGCATTTTCTGGGAAATTCAACGCGCGAATAAAATCAGGTTTGGCAAGCGGTGGCGCAAGTTCTTCTACAGGGGTGCCCAGCGCCAAAACGGGTTGATGTTCTGCCTGTGGCTGTGACGTGTTTGGGATCGCTGCGTTTTGGGCTTCGGCCAGACGGGTAGATGTAAACATTGCAATCGCGGTCTCTGTTTTACGTTGCGACTCCGCGATACTGTCCAATTTACGCGTGACGGACGCTTCGGTTGCAGGCGCGCCATTCATTTTGGATTGATCGATATATACTTTGCGCAGCGCTTCGATGGCGACGTGGAGTTTTTGGCTTTCTTGGCGCATTTTTTGCGAAGTTCTGATCACGATCACCGCCAGCCATAAGATCGCAACAGGCATAAACACAATCAACATTGAGGCAAGCATATTTGCATTGCCCTCGATTGGCATCATCAGGATATAACCACTGACGCACAACCACAGTATGGCCAGGGCAACGCCCAACCATTCTATGGCTTGCGTCGACTGTCCCTGCGTCGCTAAATACAGCCCCGCAGGTGTGGATTTTGATGTCTTGTCATCAGCCATTTGCAAAAGGCCTACTTATAGACGATTGATAAAATCTCGTATGATTTTTGGCCGCCAGGGGTGTTCACTTCAACGCTGTCCCCTTCTTCTTTGCCGATCAATGCACGCGCGATTGGGGATTTGATATTCAAAAGGCCTTTTTCAATATTGGCCTCGTATTCACCGACAATTTGCCATGTTTTTTCTTCTTCGGTGTCTTCATCGACAACACAAACGGTGGCACCAAATTTGATGGCGCCGGACAGAACGGTCGGGTCAATGACATCGGCCAACGAAATAATGCTTTCGATTTCTTTGATACGGCCTTCGATAAAGCTCTGTTTTTCGCGGGCGGAATGGTATTCGGCATTTTCAGACAGGTCGCCATGTTCGCGCGCCTCTGCAATTGCTTGGATAATCGCGGGGCGTTCGACCGATTTAAGGTGCTTTAGCTCAACCTCAAGCGCGGTATGACCCGCACGAGTCATTGGTATTTTTTCCATTTCGTTTCCGTCGTCGTAATGTTTGTTATTCGTTATTTATGGTCTGTTATCGGACCTGACAAGCCTGTGCAATCTAGCCAATATCTTTATCCAACGGATTGCAACATTTTCTTGTTAATTGGGTCTTTTTTTGCGGAGGAGCGCCGTAATTTTGCACAAACCGTCGCAGAATTTCAAATATCGGCCTGCGCTATGCCGCAAAGCGGCAATTTAACGCCGTGTAATGATTGACGCGATGCTTTAAGGCAGGGTAACCAAATGCAAACTGAATGCAGGGCCAAAGGAGGAGCGCCAATGTCGGAAATCGAACGTGAGGCGATGGAATATGATGTGGTCATCGTTGGGGCGGGACCAGCTGGATTGTCAGCCGCAATCCGTTTGAAACAATTGGACGCCGATCTGAACGTTGTTGTTTTGGAAAAAGGGTCCGAAGTTGGGGCGCACATCCTGTCGGGTGCTGTTTTGGATCCTGCGGGTCTGACGCGTTTGATGCCCGATTGGAAAGAAAAAGGCGCGCCTTTGAACGTGCCAGTCAAAGAAGACAATTTTTATGTCTTAGGCGAGGCCGGTCAAATCCGTTTGCCGAATTTTGTCATGCCGCCGTTGATGAACAACCATGGCAATTACATCGTGTCGATGGGCAATGTATGCCGCTGGATGGCCGAACAAGCGGAATCCATGGGCGTTGAAATTTTCCCAGGTATGGCCGCATCCGAAGTGGTGTATGGCGACAATGGCGAAGTCAAAGGCGTCGTTGCCGGCGTCTTTGGATTAGAAGAGGATGGCAGCATCGGCGAAAACACCGAACCGGGGATGGAATTGCACGGCAAATATGTGTTTTTCTCAGAAGGCGCGCGGGGGTCTTTGTCAAAAGAAATCATCGCCAAATATGACCTGGATGCGAATTGCGATGTGCCGAAATTCGGCATCGGCATGAAAGAGATTTGGGAAGTTAAACCCGAAAACCACAACGAAGGCGAAGTGACCCACACCATGGGCTGGCCTTTGGGGTGGAAAAATTCAGGCGGTTCGTTCGTTTATCACTTGGACAATAACCAAGTTTACGTGGGCTATATCGTCGATTTGAATTACAAGAACCCATATATGTTCCCCTATATGGAATTCCAACGGTTCAAACATCACCCAAAAATCGCCAAATTGCTTGAAGGCGGCAAACGCGTCGCTTACGGCGCGCGTGTCGTGACCAAGGGTGGCATTCAGTCGATCCCACAAACCGCGTTCCCCGGTGGCGCGCTGTTGGGATGTTCCGCGGGCTTGGTCAACTTGCCACGCATCAAGGGCAACCATAATGCGATGCATTCGGGCATTGATGCGGCCGAAGCCGCGTTCAAAGCGATCCAAGCGGGCCGCCAAGGCGATGTTTTGGCTGATTACGATGCCGCATTGCGTGCGGGGCCTGTTGGCAAAGACCTAAAACCCGTACGCAACGTGGCGCCGTTGAATGGCCGCTTTGGCCCATTGGGTGGTTTGACCTTGGGCGGATTGGACATGTGGGTCCAAACCATTTTCAAAGCGTCGCCCTTTGGGACGTTGAAACACGGCAAAAACGATGCGGAATCCACGCAACCCGCGTCGATGCATCAGCCCATCGATTATCCAAAACCCGAT
>RFZH01000242.1 GCA_009920815.1 Paracoccaceae bacterium | reverse complement strand
TAGCGTGACCAGCTCTTCTGACATGGTCGGATGTACGGCGATCGTGCGATCAAAATCTTGTTTTGTTGCACCCATTTTGATTGCAATCCCAACCAATTGAATCATTTCACCGGCTGCATGGGCAACGATATGACAGCCCAATACCTTTTGCGTCGGCTTGCAAACAACCAGCTTCATGAACACTTTTTCATCATGTCCTGCAAAGGCTTGGCGCATTGGCTTGAACGATGTTGTATAGACGTCGATGGGGCCTTGGGCGGCCGCATCTTCTTCGCTTAGGCCGACAGTGCCCATTTCGGGCTGCGTGAAAATTGCGGTCGGGATAAGGTCATGATCGGGCTTTGTCGGGTTGCCTTTGAACACGGTTTCCACAAAGGCCATGCCTTCGCGGATGGCAACCGGGGTAAGGTTCGCACGGTCCGTAATGTCGCCGACAGCATAGATCGAGGGCACAGCCGTTTGTGAATAGTCATCAACAATGACCTGTCCCTTGGACCCCAGTTCAACGCCCAGCGCTTCTAGCCCCAAGTTGTCGGAATTGGGGGCGCGTCCTGTGGCAAACATAACGTGATCCACATGATGCAAATCTCCGTTTGTATCGGTCACAATACGTGTGTCCCCATCGCGTTTGATTGACACAACATTAACGCCCACACGCAGATCAACACCACGTCCGCGCATCGCATTGGCGACATGGGCACGCGCCTCGTTGTCAAATCCACGCAAGATTTGGTCACCGCGATAAAGCTGAGTTGTGGCCACACCTAACCCATTCATAATGCCCGCAAATTCAGACGCGATATAGCCGCCGCCCACAATCATGATCGATTTTGGCAGCGTTTCTAACAAGAAAATATCGTTTGACGTGAGTGCGTGTTCGATACCCGGTAAATCAGGCAGGACCGGCCGTCCCCCTGTTGCCAACAAAATATGTCGCGCAGTTTTGCGTGTCCCATCCGACAATTCAACAGTATGTGGGTCAACGACAACGGCGCGCGCATCGAATGTTTCAACGCCCGAATTTTTCAAAAGTGACCGATAAATACCCTCTAGGCGATCCAGCTCGGCATGCAGTTTTGTGCGAAAGACGCTCCAATCAAAACCATTTTCCGACATATCCCAGCCATATGCGCGGCCCTCTTGGACCGCTGCGGGAAATTCAGACGCATAGACCATGATCTTTTTCGGAACACATCCGCGGATCACACAGGTCCCGCCATAGCGATCCTCTTCGGCAAGCGCGACCTTTGCACCTGTTTCGCCTGCTGCGACACGGGCAGCACGGACCCCGCCAGATCCGCCGCCAATCACAAAAAGATCATAGTCAAAAGCCATATCAATCCCCAATATCGGCAAACAAGTTGGTCTCTGCCAACGGCATCATTTGCGTGACCTCTGTTGCTGTGCCGTCTTTCCATTCTGTCGTGACACTACCGTCAGCATTTCCAACAATGACTGCGGAACAAATATTTATGAACAATCCGTTTTCAACCACCCCAGGCAATTGATTAAGCGCGCGCGACAGCGCGACGGCGTCCGTAATTGCCCGCATTTTCAGATCAAGAATGTAATTGCCTTCGTCGGTAACAAACGGCGCACCGTCATTTTTACGCAATGAAATTTCGACACCAGAATAGCCTAGGTCACCCAATACACCACCAATCAACTTGGTTGTTGCATTCGCGCCGAACTGCAAGATTTCGACAGGTAAGGGAAAGGCCCCCAAAACATCAACACGCTTTGACGCATCCGCGATCACGACCATCTTATCAGATCCCATTGCGACGACCTTTTCTTGTAAATGTGCCCCTCCGCCGCCTTTGATCAGGGTAAAGTCGGCATCAAATTCATCGGCCCCATCAATAGTCAAATCCAACCAGCCAGCTTGGTCTAGCGTGATCACCTCGATGCCTTCTTCACGCGCTTGGGCGGCAGTGCGCGATGATGTCGGCACGCCTTGGATTTGCAACCCCTCTTCGCGGACCATTTTGCCCAAATGCTTGACCAGCCAATAGGCGGTTGAACCCGTCCCCAATCCGACCTTCATGCCTGATTTGACCATTTGCGCAGCACGCAAAGCACAGACATATTTGCCGCGCTCTGCAGGTGATAGATCGTTGAACATGTGCAAACTCCGCTTTGTTTGATCTGCTTATAAGAAACATCCCCCCAAAGTGCGAGTACCTTTTAACGAAAAGTGTCAGCTTCCATCGGCCATGGCTTGTTTCCGATAAGAAACGTCGCAATTAGAGTGTTTAGTTTCAGAATCTAAGACTATACGAACGCTATGACCTATACACTTCATTACGCCCCAGATAACGCATCTTTGATCGTCCGCTTCGCCCTTGAGGAATTGGGCGTGCCATACCATGCGCTTTTGGTGGATCGGCGTAAAAACGCACAAAAGTCCAAAGCATATCTGGCGTTGAACCCATCTGGGCGCATCCCAGTGTTGGAAACGATGGATCGCCCGATATTTGAAACGGGGGCAATCTTGATGTGGCTGGTCGACCAACATCAGGCACTTGGACCCGCCCCGACAGACGCCGAACGGCCAATGTTCTTATCATGGTTGTTTTATGTCTCAAATACATTGCACCCAGATTTGATCGCACTTTTTTATCCCGAACGCTATGCGGATCCAGACACAGGTACCGATTTTACCCTGCGGACGCAAAACCGGGTCGATGCCGCGTTTCGCTTGATTGATGCGGCCTATCCGAACTGGGGCGCGCATGATGCGGCGACAAATGTCATCGAACTTTACGTCGCAACTGCGCTGCGTTGGTGTCAATTATATCCCATCTCTGCCTGCAATTGGTTCGATATTTCCGACTATCCCGCCCTATTCGCGATGGCAAAAAAATTGGAACAGCGCCCCGCGATACACGCGGCGATTTTGGCCGAAGGCCTTAACGAAACGCCCTTTTCTTGCGCAGAATATGCCACCCCACCCGAAGGATCAGCAGTCTAATGTTTCTCTCTGTTTTTGAAATATTCAAAGTGGGCGTTGGCCCGTCATCATCCCACA